>JAGPGI010000010.1 GCA_018056045.1 Paracoccus sp. (in: a-proteobacteria) | reverse complement strand
GGCCACGCTGGTCAGCTGGATCGGCGGGCGCGCCGACCGGCGCTGGGGGCCCAAGCCGGTCATCATCGCCTGCGCGCTGGTCCTGACCGCCGTCTGCACCCTCGTCACCGGCATGAGCCGCCAAAGTATCTTTGGCCTGCCGCTGCCCCCGGACTCAAAACTGCCGGATGCGCTGTTTTTCCTCTGCGGGGCGTTGATCGGCGGCGCGGGCGGCGCGCTGCAGGCCGCAGGCCGCACGATGATGGTGCGCCACGCCACCCCGGCCCGCGCGGCCGAGGCCTTTGGCCTTTATGCGCTGTCGGGCAAGGCCACGGCCTTTCTGGCCCCGGCGCTGATCGCGCTGGCCACCACCGCGACCGGCAGCCAAAGCCTCGGCGTATTTCCGCTGATCGTGATGTTCCTTCTGGCACTGGTTCTGCTAGTCTGGGTCAAAGCAAAAGGAGAGGCCGAGCAGTGATCCGCAAATTCCTGACCGCCGCCATCGTGGCGCTGGCCACCCTTGGCGTGGCGCAGGCCGACCCGCTGGCCAAGGACGTCTTCGGCTCCACCCCCGGCCCGACCGGAGGCGCCCCCGCCGCCATCGGCTTTTATTCCAAGGGCTGCGTCTCGGGCGCGGTTCAACTGCCCGAATCCGGCCCAAGCTGGCAGGCGATGCGCCTGTCGCGCGGCCGCAACTGGGGCCATCCCGAGTTGGTCAGCTTTCTGATCGGCCTGTCGCAGGCGGCTCAGCAGGCCGGCTGGCAGGGGCTTTACATCGGCGACATGAGCCAGCCGCGCGGCGGCCCGATGGTTTCGGGCCATGCCAGCCACCAGATGGGGCTGGACGCCGATATCTGGATGCTGCCGCCCTCCAGCCTGAACCTCAGCCGGGCGCAGCGCGAAAAGATCTCGTCGCAATCGGTGGTGAACCGCGCCGGCACCGCGCCCTCGGGGCTGTGGAGCAGCAGCCACATGGCGATCATCCGCGCCGCCGCCCGCGATCCGCGCGTCGAGCGCATCTTTGTCGATCCGGTCGCCAAGGTCGAAATGTGCAATGCCGAGCGCGGCAACCGCGCATGGCTGCGCAAGGTGCGCCCGATCGGCAATCACGACTATCACTTCCATGTCCGGCTGGCCTGCCCGGCTGGCTCGGTCTGCCAGCAGCAGGACCCGCCGCCCGCCGGTGACGGCTGCGCCGAGGCCGCCGAATGGATCAAGAACCGCATCGACCCCAGCCGCGTGAAACCGGCCAAGCCCGATCCGAATTACCGCCATCCCCGCAGCTTCCGCCTCAGTGAGATGCCCCGCCAATGTCAGGCAGTCGCCACCGCAAGATAAGGCAGGGCGGGAAAGGACGTGGCAAGGCAGGGCAGGTCCGCTGGCTTGCCGGCTTGACCCTTGCCGCGCTCATGGTCACGGGCTCAATGGTCGCCGCGACCGATCCCGCCCCCCTGCACACGCCTGCCACCGATCATGTCGGCACCTATGTCTGGTCCATGGATGACGAGACATTCGGCGGCTTTTCCGGCATCGAGATCAGCGATGACGGCAGCCGCTTCACCGTGCTCTCGGACCGCTCGGAGATCCGCTGGGGGCGGGTCGTGCGCGATGCCGATGGCCGCATCGAACGGCTCGAGCCCTCGGGTCAGGCGCATCTGATGGACAGCAACGGCAAATGGCTGCAACCCGGCTGGCAGGGCGACAGCGAGGGTCTGGCCATCGACGCTGACGGCACCATCTGGGTCAGCTTCGAGGGGCTGACCCGCGTGGTACGCTATGACACGCCCGAAAGCCCGGCCAAGCCGCTGTCCCGGCCGCCGGAATTCAAGTCGATGCAGCGCAATTCCTCGTTCGAGGCGCTGGCGGTCATGGCGGATGGAACGCTGCTGACCCTGCCCGAGCGCTCAGGCCAGTTGACCCGGCCCTTTGCGGTCTGGCGCTGGCGCGATGGCGTCTGGGACCAGCCGTTTTCGGTCCCGCGCAGTGGCGACTGGCTGGCGGTCGGGGCCGATATCGGCCCCGACGGGCGCCTCTACCTGCTCGAGCGCGACTTCAAGGGCCTTCTGGGCTTTCGCAGCCGCGTGCGGCGTTTCGACATTTCCGACAGCGGGCTTTCGCATGAAACCGTGCTGCTCGAGTCGCGCCCGCTGCAATATGACAATCTGGAGGGCATCTCGGTCTGGCGGGACGCGCAGGACATCCGCCTGACGCTGATTTCAGACGACAATTTCGGCATGCTGCAACGCACCGAACTGGTCGAATACCGGGTCACGGAATGAGCCTTGCAGGCGTGATCGCGGCGCTGGACCGCGCCATCGACAGCGCGCTGACCGAAAAACGCATCATCGGCTGCGCGGTCCTGCTGGCCGAGGCGGGCCGCGTGATCCATGCCCGCCATGCCGGTCTGGCCGACCGCGAGGCCGCCCGCCCGATGCAGCCCGGCGCGTGGTTTCGCTATGCCTCGGTCTCCAAGCCCTTCACCACGGTGGCGGCGCTGCGGCTGATGGATCAGGGCCGGCTTTCACCCGAGGACCCGGTGACGCGCTGGCTGCCCGATTTCACGCCCCGAATGCCCGATGGCACCCAGCCCCTGATCACCATCGATCAGCTGATGTCGCATCTCGCCGGCCTCGATTACGGCTTCAACCAGCCCGAGGACGGGCCCTATGCCTGCGCCGGCGTCTCGGACGGGATCGGCGATACCGGCATCCCGCTGGCCGAGAACCTGCGCCGCATCGCCTCGGTGCCGCTGGACCGGCTGCCGGGCACGCGCTGGCGCTATTCGGTGGCGACCGACGTTCTGGGCGCGGTGATCGAGGCCGCGACCGACATGCCCCTGCAAGAAGCGATGGCACGCCTGGTCACCGGCCCCCTTGGCATCGAGGCCGCCTTCAGCGCCGCCGACCCCGCGCGGCTGGCCGCGAATTACGCGGACGGCCGCCCCGAGCCGCAGCGGATGCGCGGCCTGACCCGCGTCGACAATCCGCTGACGCCGGGCCAGACCTACAGCTATCTGCCCGCCCGCATCTTCGACCCCGAGGCCTATCCTTCGGGCGGCGGCGGCATGGCCGGCAACGCCGAGGCCGCGCTGACCCTGCTGGAAACCCTGCGCGAGGGCAATTTCCTCAGCGACCGCATCCGGCTTGACGCCCACCGCAACCGCATCGGCGACCAGCGCCACCCGATGCGCGGTCCCGGCTGGGGCCATGCCTGGGCCGGCGCGGTCCGCACGACGCCTGAGCGCCCCGAGGGCAGCCTGCCACAAGGCTGTCTCAGCTGGGGCGGCATCTATGGCCATAGCTGGATCGTGGATCCCTCGCGCGGTCGCACGCTGGTCGCGCTGACCAATACCGCCGTCGAGGGCATGAACGGCGCATTCGCGGTCGAAATCGCCCTGGCCACGCTGGCCTGATTCCGAAAACCGTTGACAAAAGCGGCCTTGCGGACCTATTCCGCTTTGCCCCCATGGGGCCGAGTCTCCGCTACCTTGTAAAACGGACCCACAATGCCCCGCATCCTTCCCGGCGTCATCGCCATGGCCATCATTGTCGTGGCCTCGAACATCCTCGTCCAATATCAGCTGGGCAACTGGCTGACCTGGGGGGCGCTGACCTATCCCATCGCCTTTCTTGTCACCGACATCATGAACCGGGTCTATGGCACGCAGGCCGCGCGCCGGGTCGTTCTGGCCGGTTTCGTGACCGGGCTGCTCTGTTCGCTGGTCGCGGCGGGCTTTGACAAGACCACGCTGCGCATCGCCATCGCCTCGGGCGCGGCCTTCCTTTCGGCGCAGCTGATGGACATCGCCGTCTTCAACCAGTTGCGAAAATACAACTGGTGGCTACCACCCCTAGCGGCCAGCCTGGTCGGATCGGTTCTGGATACTGCCGTATTCTTCAGCATCGCATTTGCCGCTGCGCTGGTGCCGATCTTTCCGGGCGACGATGTTTCTTGGGCAAATGAACAGGTTGCGCTGCTGGGAAGCGGGCCGGTTTCACCGCTGTGGGTTTCACTGGCAATTGCCGATTGGCTGGTCAAACTGGCGCAGGCGGTGCTGGCGCTTGTCCCCTTCCGCATCGTCGTCGGAAATTTGATAGAACGCCGCGCGCAAATTAATTGACTGTTAATTCTTCTGTGGCAGGCTCACCTCATACGGCAACACATTGAAAGGAGGTGGTCCAGTGTCGAGAGTGATATTGGAGAGAGGTGTCGGGACAGTCAGGGGGGCCGTGGCCTGAGGGCAACCCCAAGGGTCGTAAGCCCTGGCTGGGACGGTGGGCACCAACCCTAACCGGACCATCTCCGTAGATCTCGCGAGCCGTTCCGCACTTGGAACGGCTCGTTCTATTGCAGCGGCAGGTCGGGTGATTGCACCGCCTCGCGCAAGAATGACCGTTCGCGCCGCTTGCCCCGCCGGCATGGATATTTAGGTGAAGAAGAAACCACGCACCGCGCATTCTTCTTCATCCAAATATCCAGACACAACGCCGGCAAGCTGAAACCCCGCCCCAATTCCGGGGCAGGGTTTGCAATCTGCCGGTGATCGCTATCGCTCTCAGATGCGCTCGATGGCCAGCGCGATGCCCTGACCGCCACCGATGCACATGGTGATCAGCCCCTTGCGGCCGCCAGTCCGCATCAGCTCATACATGGCCTTGACGGTGACGATGGCGCCGGTCGCACCAACCGGGTGGCCCAGCGCGATGGCGCCGCCATTCGGGTTCACCTTGGCCGGGTCGAGGCCTAGCCCCTTGTTCACCGCCAGCGCTTGCGCGGCAAAGGCCTCGTTCGACTCGATCACGTCGAAATCGCCGATCTTCAGGCCGGTGCGGGCCAGCAGCGCCTCGACCGCCGGGACCGGACCGATGCCCATGACCTCGGGGCGGACGCCCGCGACCGCATAGCCAAGCACCCGGAACAGCGGTTTCGCGCCCGCAGCCTTCGCGGCCTCGGCGCGCGCCAGAACGATGGCGCCGGCGCCATCATTGATGCCCGAGGCATTCCCTGCCGTTACGCTTCCGTCCTTTTGAAAGGCCGGCCGCAGCCCCGCCAGCTTGTCCAGATCGGTGGCCTTGGGGTGTTCGTCGGTGTCGAATGCGACGACTCCCTTGCGGGTCTTGATCTCGACCGGAACGATCTGCTCCTTGAAGTAGCCCTGCGCGATGGCGTTCGCGGCGCGTTTCTGGCTTTCCAGCGCGAATTCGTCCTGCGCCTGACGCGAGATGTCATGCTCGCGCGCGACGTTCTCGGCGGTGACACCCATATGACCGGTGCCCATCGGGCAGGTCAGCGCACCGACCATCATGTCGAGCATCTGCACATCGCCCATCTTGGCGCCGAACCGTGCCGAGGGCACCGCGTAGGGGGCGCGGCTCATCGATTCCGCGCCGCCCGCGACGGCGAAATCGGCGTCACCCAGCAGCAGCGACTGCGTGGCCGAGACGATGGCCTGCGCGCCCGAGCCGCAAAGCCGGTTCACGTTCATCGCCGGCGTGGTGTTCGGCACACCCGCATCCAGCATGGCGACGCGGGACAGATACATGTCGCGCGGCTCGGTATTCAGGACATGGCCAAAGACCACGGTGCCGATCTTGTCGGCCGCGATGCCGGCGCGCTCGATGGCGGCGCGGGTGACCACCGTCGCCAGCTCGATCGGCGGCACCGCCGCAAGGCTGCCGCCAAAGGTGCCGATCGCCGTGCGTGCACCCGACAGAATGACTATTTCATTGTCCGACATGGTTTCTCCCCCAGAATTTCCATTGAAATATTACTACTGGTAGCCCTTCAATCGCGCGTGGAAAAGAGCAGCATGCTTGTGACCCTGTGGAACAGCGAAAGAACCGACCCATGACCGATGACCCCAGGCTCAGCCTGCGGCTGCATTTCGACAGTGGCCTGACCTTCGGGCGCGGCAAGGCCGATCTCTTGCAAGGCATTGACGAGGAAGGCTCGATCTCGGCCGCGGGGCGGCGCATGGCGATGAGCTATCGCCGCGCCTGGTCGCTGGTCGAGGAGATGAACGGACATTTCGCCGCACCGCTGGTCGACAGCAGCCGGGGTGGCGCCAGGGGCGGGGGCGCGGCGCTGACCGATCTGGGCCGCAGCGTGCTGGCCGATTATCGCGCGCTCGAGCAGCTGCTGCGCGACGAGGGCGCCAAGCCGCTGGGGCGCCTGCGGGCCGCACAGCGTTATGATCGCTCGTAAATAACGCTTGCTCGGTATCAGGCCGGGTGGTTATGTTTTTTCGAACATAACGAAGGATCCCGCCGATGCGCCTTTCCCTGCTTGCCGCCCTGATCGCCCTTGCGCCTGCGGCCCATGCCGATGAAATCACCATCTTTGCCGCCGCCAGCCTGAAAACCGCGATGGACCAGATCGCGGCGGACTGGCAGGCCGCTCATGCCGACACCGTGGTGATTTCCTATGCCGGCAGCTCGCAACTGGCCAAGCAGATCCAGCAGGGAGCGCCGGCGGATCTGTTCATCTCGGCCTCGACCGGCTGGATGGATGCGGTGCAAGAGACCGGCAGTATCGACCCGGCCACGCGCCGCGATCTGCTGGGCAATACGCTGGTGCTGGTCGGGACCGGCAAGCCGGCCGAGGCGCCGATTGCCGACCTGCCCACACTTTTGGGCGAGGCCAAGCTGGCCATGGCGCTGGTCGATTCCGTGCCCGCCGGGCAATATGGCAAAGAGGCGCTGATCTCGCTGAACCTGTGGCCAGAGGTCGAGGCGCAGGTCGCGCAGGCCGACAATGTCCGCGCCGCGCTGAAGCTGGTCGCAACCGGCGAGGCGCCCTACGGCATCGTCTATGGCAGCGACGCGGTGGCCGAGCCGGGCGTCGGCGTCGTCGCGACATTCCCGGAAGACAGCCACAAGCCGATCACCTATCCCGCCGCCGTGACCAGCAGCGCCGACACGCCGCAGGCCGCCGCCTTCCTTGACAGCCTGTCGCAGGAACCGGCAAAAGCGATCTTTGAAGCGCAAGGATTTACCGTCCGACCATGACACTGACCGACTGGCTTGGCCCGCAGGAATGGCAAGCAGTCCGCCTGTCCCTGCGGGTGGCCGGCGTGGCCATGCTGGCCAGCCTGCCCTTTGCGGTCACGGTGGCTTGGCTTTTGGCGCGGCGCCGCTTTCCGGGCCATGGGCTACTGAGCGGAATTGTCCATCTGCCGCTGGTCCTGCCGCCGGTCGTCACCGGCTACCTGCTGTTGCTGACCTTTGGCACGCAGGGGCCGGTCGGCAGCCTGCTGCAACCCCTGGGCATCACCTTTGCCTTTCGCTGGACCGGCGCGGCGCTGGCTGCTGCGATCATGGCCTTCCCGCTGATGGTGCGCGCGATCCGGCTGGGCTTTGAATCCGTCGATCCCCGGCTGGAGCAGGCCGCCGCAACGCTGGGCGCGCCGCGCATCTGGATCTTTCTGACCGTGACCCTGCCGCTGATCCTGCCCGCCATCCTTGCCGGCGCGACGCTGGGCTTTGCCAAGGCCATGGGCGAGTTCGGCGCCACCATCACCTTTGTGTCGAACATTCCGGGCCAGACCCAGACCCTGCCCTCGGCCATCTATGCGCTGCTGCAGGTGCCCGAGGGCGAAGCGCAGGCGATGCGGCTGGTGCTGGTTTCGGTCGTCATTGCCATCGGGGCGGTGCTGGTCTCGGAATGGCTGGCGCGGCGCATGGCGGCGCGGCGCTGATGCTCGAGGTCGGCTTTTCCCACGCCTTTCCCGGCCTGACTCTGGACATCGCCTTTCAGGCGCCGGGAGGGGTGACGGCGCTGTTTGGCCCCTCGGGCTGCGGCAAGACCACCACGATCAACGCCATCGCCGGGCTGATGCGACCAGATCGGGGCCGGATCGCGCTGGGGGAACGGGTGCTCTTCGATGGCCGGACCGACCTGCCGCCGCAGGCCCGGCGCATCGGTTATGTCTTTCAGGATGCGCGACTTTTCCCGCATATGACGGTGGCCGCGAACCTGCGCTATCCGGCGCGCTGGCGACGCGGGGCGGGGCGCGATTTCGACCGCATCGTGGATATGTTGGCGCTTGCCCCGCTGCTGACCCGCCGCCCGGGCACCCTGTCCGGGGGCGAGCGTCAGCGCGTTGCCATCGGCCGGGCACTGCTTTCGGACCCCGACCTTCTGGTCATGGACGAGCCGCTGGCGGCGTTGGACGAGGCCCGCAAGGCCGAGATCATGCCCTGGCTCGAACGCCTGCGCGACGAAATCCGCCTGCCGATCCTTTATGTCAGCCACTCCGTCCCCGAGGTGCTGCGGCTGGCCAATACCGTCGTTCTGATGCGGCAGGGCCGCGTCACCCATGCCGGGCCGCTGGCCGAGATCCTTGCCGATCCCGATCTGGCGCCGGAGCTGGGCGCGCGCGAGGCCGGGGCGCTGATCCGCGCCCGCGTCATCGGGCATGATCCCGACGGGCTGACCCGGGTTGCGACCTCGGGCGGGACCATGCTGCTGCCGGGGCTGGATCTGGCGCCGGGGCATGATTTGCGGCTGCGGATCTGGGCGCATGAGGTGATCCTGTCGCGCGAGGCGCCGCAGGGCCTCTCGGCGCTGAACGTGCTGCCGGCCCGCGTCCTGCAGGTCCGTGACGGGCTGGTGCAGCTGGCGCTGGGGGATGAGCGGATGCTTGCGCAAGTCACGCCCAGATCGGTAAAGGCACTGGATTTGCAGGCCAATACCGCCTGCCATGCCATCGTGAAATCGGTCTCGGTGCTGCCCAGTCAAGGACCGGTCTGACCAAATCGAGGCTTTGTCATTTGCGCGCCTTCCGATTTGGCCTATGCTGTCGAAAAAAATGGTCAAAAACGTTCATGAGGGCAGTATGAACAGGTTTCTCAAGCTCGCCATTGTCGGGCTGGTCGCCTCTTGCGGGGGCGGCGGGAACTACAAGGCGCCGCGCAATCTGGACAATGCCTGCGCGATCGTCGCCGAGCGACCCGCCTATCTGCGCGCCATGCAGAAATCCGAGCGGCGCTGGGGCATCCCGATCCATGTGCAGATGGCGACGATCCATCAGGAATCGAAATTCATCGGCGATGCGCGCACGCCCCACCGCTATGCGCTGGGGATCATTCCCATCGGGCGGCAAAGCTCGGCCTATGGTTATAGCCAGGCGCTGGACGGCACCTGGGACGAATACCGCAAAAAGACCGGCAACCGCCGGGCGCAGCGCGACGACATCCGCGACGCCACCGATTTCATGGGCTGGTACATGAACGATTCCGCGCGGATGCTGGGTATCTCGAAATATGACGCCGCCTCGCAATATCTGGCCTATCACGAGGGTCGGCAGGGCTTTTCCAACGGCTCGCATCGCAACAAGAGCTGGCTGATGGGCGTCGCGGGCAAGGTGAATGCCCGGGCCGAGCTTTACCGGATGCAGCTGGCTTCCTGCCGCTGAGACAGGCGTGATCGCCCGCCCTATTTGCGGCGGGCGAGTTCGCTTTCGATGGCGAATTTCGACGGCGGGAAGGACACGCCCGTCTTCATGTCGCCCAGAATGACCGTGGTGCGGGTGCCCGCGTCATCGGTCACCACCCATTGCCTGAGCTGCGTCGGATTGGCGGAAAACACCATCTGGATATTGCCATATTCCGGGTGCTGCGGATCCTGCGCGGTGACCACGGTGGTGTTCTTCTTTTCGGCATAGCCGGTCACCATCCGGGCTTGCCCCAGATTGACGTTCGGCGCCAGAATCAGCGACAGCGGAGTTTTCGACAGCGGATATTGCTGCGGCCCGCTGCGCGACTTGCCATCGAACACCGCCACCTGCCCGGCCGAGGCCAGAACCAGCGTCTTGTCGCCCTTGTATTCGAACCGCACCCGGTTCGGGCGGTGAATGAACACCGTCCCGGTCGAGATCGAGCCGTCGCCATTCACCTGCGTGAATTCGGCCTGCGCGGTTTTCAGGCTGTTGAGATAGCGCGAGATCTCATTGAGGGGGATTTTCTCGGCCATGGCCGGAAAGGCCATGGCGAGAGCAAGGACGGGCGCAAGGGCGAGCGATCT
This sequence comes from Paracoccus sp. (in: a-proteobacteria), assembly GCA_018056045.1. GTDB lineage: Bacteria > Pseudomonadota > Alphaproteobacteria > Rhodobacterales > Rhodobacteraceae > Paracoccus. The sequence continues at coordinate 7,203 of JAGPGI010000010.1, read as the reverse complement.
GAGTTTCATGGGCCTAAGGATAGCCTTTCGGAAAAATCTTGCACATCACGTTCACCGGACATGCGGCTCAGAAACGCTCGCACGGACGTGAGCGTTCCATGCCGACTGCGTGATCTAAAGCCGCTGCCCGGTCAGCAGTCGCGGCATCGGCTCAAGGCTAAGCCCCGCCGCCTGCCGCATGAAGCCGCGCCGCAGGGGCGGAATGGCATCGACCAGCCCCATGCCCAGCTCTCGCGCTGCGCGCAGCAGCGGATTGGCGTTGGAAAACAGCGTGTTCACCCCGTCCATGCCAAAGGCCAGCGCGGTCGCGTCGGGCCGGCGCCAGTCCTGATAGCGGGTCAGGACCTGATCGGTGCCGATATCCTCGCCCCGGCGGCGGGCGGCGACGATCACCTCGGCCAGGGCTGCCACGTCGCGCAGCCCAAGGTTCAGCCCCTGCCCGGCAATCGGGTGGACGCCATGCGCCGCATCGCCGATCAGCGCGATGCGGGGGCCGATGTAACGCTCGGCCAGCGTCAGGTTCAGCGGATATGAGAAACGTGGGCCGGCAAGGCGGATCGCGCCATGCGCCTCGCCAAAGCGCGGGCGCAGGACGGTCAGGAATTCGTCATCGGGCAGGGCCGCGATGGCACGGGCATTGTCGCGGCTTTCCGACCAGACGATAGAGCTGCGATTGCCCGGCAGGGGCAGGATCGCCAGCGGCCCGGTGGGCATGAAATACTGATAGGCCGTGCCCTCATGCGGCAATTCGTGATCGACCGCCGCGACCAGCGCGATCTGGCCGTAATCATGGCCGATGCGCTTGATCCCCGCCCGCGCCGCCGTGCCCGATTGCCGCCCGTCGGCGCCGATCAGCAGTCGCGCGCGAAGCTCACGCCCATCCGACAGCGCGACACGGATGCCCGCGCCCTCGGGCTCCTGCTCTTGGGCCGAGATGCCCGACAGATGGGTCACCCGATCCTGCATCGCCGCCAGCAGGGCGCGATACAGGAAACGGTCCTCAAGCATATAGCCCAGCCGGCCTTCCTCGATCTCGGCGCCGTCGAAATGCAGCCCGAAGGGGCCCGGGCCGCTGCTCGCGTGCCCCTGCGTGGCCTGCACCTTGCGGATTTCCTGCGCATCCTGCGCCAGCACCTTCCACAGCCCCAGCGCCGCCAGCAACCGCTGCGAGGCCAAGGCCAGCGCATAGGCGCGCCCGTCGAAGGCATCGCCCGCACGGGCATCGGCCGGCCGCGCATCGACCACGGCGACCGACAGGCCCGCATCGGCCAAGGCCAGCGCCAGGGCGGGGCCGTTCAGCCCGCCGCCCGCAATCACGATATCGAAATCCGTCTTCATGGCCCGCACTATGACGGCGCGGGCGGCAATGTCCATGCGGCAAAGCGGAACGCCCCGCCATTGCGGGCGGCTGGTCGCAGGGTTAGCCTAGTGGCTGGAAATGCGAATGGGGAATCTCATGGACTGGCTCAGGGCACCGGCGGCGGAACAGGGGCGGGCGATCCTTGCCGGGCTGATCAGCCCGGTCGAACAGGCTGAAGGCTATCTCGAGGCCGCGACCCGCCACCCTTACGGCAAGCGCATCTATGCAAGGCTGACCCCGGACCGCGCCCGGGCCGAGGCCATCGCCGCCCATGACCGCGCCAGAGCCGGGTTGCGGCGCGGGCTTCTGGACGGCGTGGCTCTGAGCTGGAAGGACAATATCGACAGCGCCGGCATCCCGACCGAGGCCGGATCAAAGCTGCTCAAGGGCCGCACGCCCGACAGCGACGCCGCCATTCTGGCCGGCGCGACGCTGGACGGGCTGGTCTGTCTGGGCAAGACCCATATGACCGAGCTGGCCTTTTCCGGGCTGGGGCTGAACCCGATGACGGCGACGCCCCCGAACAGCATCGACCCCGCGCTGGCGCCGGGCGGGTCCAGCTCGGGGGCGGCGGTCTCGGTCGCGCTGGGGCTGGCGGCGGCGGCCATCGGCTCGGATACCGGCGGCTCGTTGCGGGTGCCGGCGGCCTGGAACGGGCTCGTGGGCTTCAAGCCCACGCATGGCAATGTCAGCGATACCGGCGTGGTGCCGCTTTGCCGCCGCTTTGACGTCGCCGGCCCCATCGCCCGCAGCGTCGAGGACTGCGCCGAGATCTATGCCATCCTGCGCAGCGAGAAAGCCGCCGATCTGGGCGGCAGCAAGGCCCGCGGGCGGCGGCTTCTGGTGCTGGACGGCGTGCCCTTTGACGATGCCCGTCCCGGCCCCGTCGCCGCCTTCGAGGATGCGGTGGCGCGGCTGGGCCGCGCCGGCGCGCGCATCACCCATGCCTCGCCGCCCTGCGTGGCCGAGGCGATGGCGCTGGCGCCGACCCTCTTTGCCCCCGAGGCCTATGGCATCTGGCAGGACCAGATCGAGGACGCCCCCGAACTGATGTATCCGCCGATCCTTGAACGCTTTCGCGGCGGCAGGCACACCCTCGCCGCTGATTACGTCGCCGGCTGGGAATGTCTGGCGCGGCTGCGCGCCGATTGGGCGCGGCTGGTCGCGTCTTTCGACGCGGTGATCCTGCCCACCTCGCCGATCCTGCCGCCCGACGCGAACCGCCTGCTGACCGAGCCGGACTTCTTTGCCGCCGAAAACCTGCTGACCCTGCGCAATACCCGCATCGCCAATCTGCTGGGCCTGCCGGCGATCAGCCTGCCGACCGGCCATCCTGCCTGCGGCTTGATGCTGATGGGGGCGGCGGGCCATGACCGGGCACTGCTGATCGTCGCCGCCGCCGCCGAGGCCGCCCTGCAGCCCTAGCCACGGGATTCATTGCAACTATCGCGTGCAAATGCAGGGCCGTCCGGCAGGATTTGCCCGCGAAACTCTGGACGCATGCGGTTTATGCCGGTAATCTCACTGCAAACGGGGCGACACGACCCCGCATGAGAGGCAGACATGGCATCACCCGAGCGGTTCTCGAACCTGCCGGATTACGCGTTTCCGCGCCTGCGGGCGCTGCTTGCGGGCATTCCTGCGGGCGGCGATCCCGTCGTGCTGACCATTGGCGAGCCGCGTCACGCGATCCCCGATTTCACCGGCCCGATCCTGACCCGGCACGTGGGTGAGTTCAGCAAATACCCCTCGAACGAGGGGACGCCCGAGTTGCTGGCGGCGATTTCCGGCTGGCTCGGCCGTCGCCACGGCATCGAGGTCGCGCCCGAACGCATCGTCACCCTGAACGGCACGCGCGAGGGGCTTTTCAACGCGGCCCTTGCGCTCTCGCCCGAAGAAAAGAACGGCCAGAAGCCCGCGATCCTGATCCCGAACCCGTTCTATCAGGTCTATGCGGTCGCCGCCGCCGCTGTCGGCGCCGAACCGGTATTTGTGCCCGCTACCCCCGAAACCGGCCATATGCCGCGCTACGCGGATCTGGACCCGGCGCTGCTGGACCGGGTAACCATCGCCTATCTGTGCTCACCCGCCAATCCGCAGGGGGCCGTCGCGGATGCGGACTATCTCGAGGAACTGATCGCCTTGGCGGATCGCCATGATTTCCTGATCTTTTCCGACGAATGCTATTCCGAGATCTGGCGCGATGCGCCGCCGCCCGGGGCGCTGGCCGTCGCCACGCGCATGGGACTGGCCGACCGGGTGGTGATGTTCAATTCGCTGTCGAAACGTTCGAACCTTGCCGGGTTGCGTTCGGGTTTTGCGGCGGGCGGGCCGGGGCAGATCGCGCTGATGCGGCGGCTGCGCAGCTATGCCGGCGCACCGCTGCCCCTGCCGATCCAGCGCGTCAGCGCAGCCGCCTGGGCGGATGAGGCCCATGTCGACGCGAGCCGCGCGCTTTACCAACAGAAATACGCCATCGCCGACCGGGTTCTGGGCAATGTGCCGGGATATCAGCCGGTGCAGGGCGGGTTTTTCCTGTGGCTGCCCGTGCCGCCCGAAATCGGCGACAGCGAGACGGCGACGAAAAAGCTCTGGGCCGAGGAAGGCATTCAGGTCCTGCCCGGCGCCTATCTGTCGCGCGACACCGCGACCGGAAATCCGGGCAAGAATTTCCTGCGTGTGGCGCTGGTCGCCACCGCGGACGAGACCGAGGCGGCTCTGAACCGCCTGAAAAACTGTTTGTATCAAGGGGGGTGACGCATGGCGAGCTGGCAGGCGAAACACCGCGATCCGCTATTTGACCAATCCACGCAGGCGGCGCTTGAACGGCGCGGCAAGGAATTGCTCGGCGCGGGTCTGGTGGTTTTGGGCGTTCTGATCGCGATGATGCTGATCAGCTACTCGCCCGACGATCCCAGCTTCATGTCGGCGACCGACCAGCCGGCGCAGAACTATCTGGGCAGCCCCGGCGCCTATATCGCCTCGGCCCTGTTCATGATCACCGGCTATGGCACCTGGGTTCTGGTGCTGGGCGCGGTGGTCTGGGGCCTGCGCCTGATGCTGCACCGGGGCGAAGAGCGCATCATGCGCGCCATCTTCCTGCCCATCGGCATGGTGCTGGTGTCGGTCTATGCGACCTCGATGGCGCCGCCGCCGGGCTGGACGCAAAGCTTTGGCCTTGGCGGCCATCTGGGCGATATGCTGATGGGGGGCATGCTGTCGGCGATGCCGCTGCGCGCCTCGATCGCGATCAAGGTGCTGGCGCTGCTGACGGCGGCGGGGGCAGTCGCTTTTCTGGCCTTTGTGCTGGGTTTCGACCGCAAGGAGCTGATGGCGATCCGCGCCTATCTGCTGGGCGGTCTGGCGACCGCGCGGCTGCTGGCGCTGCATGCTGTGGACCGTGGCGCGCGCCTCTCGTCGGGCGCCGCGCGCGAGCTGAAATCCCGCGCCGAGGCCCGGCGTGAACGCGCCAGCCGCGCCGGCTCGTCGGCGCTGCCGCAGCCGCCGCTGTCCTCCGGCGCGGCACCGGTCCTGCCCAACCTGCGCCGTGCCCCGGCGCCGCTGGCCGAGGACCACGATTTCACCCTTGAATCCGAACTGGTCGAGCACGAAACCCATTACGCCGACGATGACGAGGCCCCCTCGAATGCCGAGATCAGCGCCCGCATCACCGACGCCATCCGCCAGCGCGGCGAACGCCCCGAGGGCAAGGGTCTGCTGTCGGCGGTCACCCAGCGCCTGACCGGCAACCGCGCCGCCCCCCTGCCCCGGACCGAGCCGGTGCTCAGCATGGACGAGGACGGCAACGACCTGCCGGAACCCGCCACCGCCATGCCCTTTGGCGCCGAGACCGCCCGCGTCGTCGTGCCGCCCAGCAAGCCCGCCGCCCCCTCGCGCCAGGCGCAATCCGAGGCCCAGCCCGCGCTGCGCTTTGACGACGCGATCAGCCATTACGAGCATCCGCCGCTGTCCCTGCTGGCCGCGCCCGACGCCGTGCCGCGCCATCAGCTTTCGCAGGAAGCGCTGATGGAAAACGCCCGCATGCTTGAGGCGGTGCTGGACGATTACGGCGTCAAGGGCCAGATCACCGAGGTCCGCCCCGGCCCGGTGGTCACGCTTTACGAACTGGAACCGGCGCCGGGCCTCAAGGCCAGCCGGGTGATCGGGCTGGCCGACGATATCGCGCGCTCGATGTCGGCCTTGTCGGCGCGGGTCTCGACCGTGCCGGGGCGCAGCGTGATCGGGATCGAACTGCCCAATGCGCGGCGCGAAAAGGTGGTGCTGCGCGAAATCCTGGCCTCGAAAGCTTATGGCGACGGCACGCAGCCGCTGCCTCTGGCGCTTGGCAAGGATATCGGCGGCGGCCCTGTGGTCGCCAACCTTGCCAAGATGCCGCATTTGCTGATCGCCGGGACCACCGGCTCGGGCAAGTCGGTGGCGATCAACACCATGATCCTGTCGCTGCTTTACAAGCTGACGCCCGAGGAATGCCGGCTGATCATGATCGACCCCAAGATGCTGGAACTGTCGGTCTATGACGGCATCCCGCATCTGCTCTCGCCGGTCGTGACCGATCCGAAAAAGGCCGTTGTCGCGCTGAAATGGGTCGTCGGCGAGATGGAGGAACGCTATCGCCGCATGTCCAAGATGGGTGTGCGCAACATCGAGGGCTATAACGGCCGCGTCCGCGAGGCGCTGGACAAGAACGAGATGTTCAAGCGCACCGTCCAGACCGGCTTTGACGAGGACACCGGCGAGCCGGTCTTTGAGACCGAGGAATTCCAGCCCCAGTCCTTCCCCTATATCGTCGTCATCGTCGACGAGATGGCCGACCTGATGATGGTCGCGGGCAAGGAGATCGAGGCCTGCATCCAGCGTCTTGCGCAGATGGCGCGGGCCTCGGGGATTCACCTGATCATGGCTACGCAGCGCCCCTCGGTCGATGTCATCACCGGCACGATCAAGGCGAACTTCCCGACCCGGATCAGCTTTCAGGTCACCTCGAAAATCGACAGCCGCACGATCCTTGGCGAACAAGGGGCCGAGCAATTGCTGGGTCAGGGCGACATGCTCTACATGGCGGGCGGGTCCAAGATCACCCGCGTCCACGGCCCGTTCGTTTCCGATGAAGAGGTCGAGGAAATCGTCAACCACCTGAAATCCTTTGGCCCGCCCAGCTATATGTCGGGCGTGGTCGAGGGCCCGGACGAGGAACGCGCCGACAGCATCGACATGGTGCTGGGCCTTTCGACCGGCGAGGGGGGCGATGCCGAACTTTACGACATGGCCGTGGCCATTGTCGCCAAGGACCGCAAATGCTCGACCAGCTATATCCAGCGCAAGCTGGCCATCGGCTATAACAAGGCCGCCCGTCTTGTCGAACAGATGGAGGATCAGGGCGTCGTCAGCCCCGCGAACCATGTCGGCAAGCGCGAGGTTCTGGTCCCCGAGGTCTGACCCCCCTGCCCTGCCCGGGGGCACCCTATCGAAACGACAAGGCCGGGTCCCGCGACCCGGCCTTTTTCGTGACCCGCCGCCCCTCAGGGCGGAAAGACATGGCCGGTTGCCACCCTGAGCACGAACAGGCCAGCCCCGATCAGCGCCAGAATGCCGGCAAGCCGCAGCAGCGCAGAGAACCGGCCGGCTTCCCGGGATCGTGACCGACCTGCCCAGCCGGGATCGGCGGCGGGTTTTCATCCCATCCGCCGTCGCGACCGGTCAGCATCGCCCGCAACAGGCAGGCCCGGCAGATCTGGCCGCCATTCCATTCCTGAAACAGGTCCCGCTTGGGCGGCAGCGGGTCCGGGACCCGGATCCCGCTCCATTCGAAATAGTGATAGGGT
>JAGPGI010000237.1 GCA_018056045.1 Paracoccus sp. (in: a-proteobacteria) | reverse complement strand
CCGGGTCTCGATCCAGTCGCATTTCCCCAGAAACGAGAAACGGCATATACCCACCACCGCGTCATGCATCACAAATCGCCAATCATGATCCCGATATCCCAATTCAACTGTTAAGTAGCGGCTGACGCCTGGGCAAGCAACTGGCCCCGGCGCAAAGGCGGCCTCGCCGGTCGGTCGCCGCGGGCGAGGGTCCATGGCACAGGCAATGACAAGCCGGTGATCGGAAGGCCAGAAGTCGCCATGCCCGCAACTTTCGGGTTTTCCCGGGCAGGGTCAGGGCCTATATGTCCTCATCCTCGACGGGGCGACTCGTCGGGCAATCGGGCAATGTCCGCTCGTTAAGAGCGGCGAAACGGTCGTCATGGCAGGGGCGGCAGAAGGGATCCACACATGGCCTTTGGCGGTCTGTTTTCCACCGATATCGCGATCGACCTCGGGACTGCGAATACGCTGATCTATGTCAAGGGCAAGGGTATCATCCTGAACGAGCCCTCGGTCGTGGCCTATCACGTCAAGGACGGCAAGAAGCAGGTGCTGGCCGTGGGCGAGGACGCGAAACTGATGCTGGGCCGCACGCCCGGCTCGATCGAGGCCATCCGCCCGATGCGGGAAGGCGTCATCGCCGATTTCGACAGCGCCGAGGAAATGATCAAGCATTTCATCAAGAAGGTGTTCCGGCGCACGACGTTTTCGAAACCCAAGATCATCGTCTGCGTGCCCCATGGCGCCACCCCGGTCGAGAAACGCGCGATCCGCCAGTCGGTGCTGTCCGCCGGCGCCCGCAAGGCCGGGCTGATCGCCGAACCTATAGCCGCCGCCATCGGCGCGGGCATGCCGATCACTGAACCCACCGGCTCCATGGTCGTCGATATCGGCGGCGGCACCACCGAGGTCGCGGTTCTGTCCCTTGGCGACGTGGTCTATGCGCGCTCGGTCCGCATCGGCGGCGACCGCATGGATGACGCGCTGATCAATTACCTGCGCCGCAACCACAACCTGCTGATCGGCGAATCGACCGCCGAGCGGGTCAAGACCCAGATCGGCACCGCCCGCATGCCCGATGACGGGCGTGGCGCCACCATCATGGTGCGCGGCCGCGACCTGCTGAACGGCATCCCCAAGGAAATGGAGATCACCCAGGCCATGGTCGCCGAGGCGCTGGCCGAGCCGGTCCAGCAGATCTGCGAGGCGGTGATGGTCGCGCTGGAGGCCACGCCCCCCGATCTGGCCGCCGATATCGTCGATCGCGGCGTGATGCTGACCGGCGGCGGCGCCATGCTGGGCGATCTGGATCTGGCGCTGCGCGAGCAGACGGGCCTGTCGATCACGCTGGCCGACCAGCCGATGAGCTGTGTCGCGCTGGGGACCGGCAAGGCGCTCGAGTTCGAAAAGCAGCTGCGCCACGTGATCGATTACGACAGCTGATTTCAGGCCCATGGCGCGCAAGGGCCCAGATTACGCGGCGCCCGTTCGCCGCATCCTCGTCTCGCTGCTGGTGCTGGTGCTCTTGGCGGTGTTCCTGTTCTGGCAGATCGACAGCCCGCGTGCCGAGCGCATGCGGGCCGCGATCATCGACCGTTTCGTGCCCAGTTTCGAATGGGTGATGGCGCCGGTGACGAAACTGTCGCGCATGGTCGCGGGCTTTCAGTCCTATTCTCGTCTTTATGAACAAAATCAGGAACTTCGGCGCGAGTTGCAGAAAATGTCGGCCTGGAAAGAGGCCGCCGTGCAACTGGAGCAGGAAAACGCCAAGCTGCTGGCGCAGAACAATGTCCGCATCGATCCGGCGCTGACCTCGGTTTCGGGGGTGGTGCTGACCGATAGCGGCACGGCCTTTCGCCAGTCGGTCTTGCTGAATGTGGGTGCGCGCGACGGCATTCTGGACGGTTGGGCGACGATGGACGGGCTGGGGCTGGTGGGCCGCATCTCGGGCGTCGGGGAAAGCACCAGCCGGGTCATGCTGCTGACCGATCCGACCAGCCGCATTCCGGTCACCATCCTGCCCTCGGGGCAGAATGCGCTGCTGGGGGGGGACAATACCGCCCTGCCGGCGCTGGATTTCATCGAAAGCCCGGAAAACATCCGCCCCGGCGACCGCGTGGTCAGCTCGGGCGATGGCGGGGTGTTTCCGCCCGGTCTTCTGGTCGGACAGTTGGCGCAGGCCAGCGACGGGCGCCTGCGCGTGCGGCTGGCGGCCGATTACGGACGGCTGGAATTCCTGCGCGTGCTGCGCAGCCACCCGACCGAGCGGCTCTCTGATACCGGGCTGCTGATCCCGCCGCCCGCCGCCGAGTTCATCGGCCCGCCGATGCCGCCAATGGACCTGCTCGGGCGCGCCGATGCCGAGACCGGCGGGGCTGAGGATGATTGAGCCGGCCCGCCGCCAGCGGATAATCGGGCAGGCGCTGTTCATCGGGCTGTTTCTGGCGATCCTGTTCTGGCGGCTGGTGCCGCTGGCGCCGGGTCGGGTGCTGTGGCCCGGACCCGACCTGTCACTGTGCCTGACCCTGGTCTGGGTGCTGCGCCGTCCCGAACAGGTGCCGGTGCTGACCATCGGCCTGATCTTCCTGATCGAGGACATCATCCTGCTGCGGCCCATCGGCCTGTGGGCGGCGGTCATGGTCATCGGCACCGAGGCCGCACGTAAGCGTGAGGCCAGTTGGCGCGAGCTTCCATTCATGGTTGAATGGCTGCGCGTGGCGATCCTGATGGCGATGATGATGGCGGGGTATCGGTTCCTGATGGCGATGTTCTTCCTGCCGCTGCCGTCGCTGGGTCAGGTCATCTTGCAATATATCGCCACGGTCGCCGCCTATCCGCTGGTCGCGGGTTTTTGCGGCTGGCTTGTCGGCCTGCCCCGCAACCGGGCTGAAAGTGAGACGAGGCTTCGCTGAAAGATGCGCAAATCGCAAAAGGAAATCGCCGAAAGCAGCCGCTCGATTTCGCGCCGGGGGTTGATGCTTGGGGTGATCCAGGCGGCGGTGATCTCGGTTCTGGGCCTCAAGCTGCGCTCGATGCAGATCGAGCATGCCGACGAATACCGCCTGCTGTCAGACGGAAACTCGATCAAGATCCGGCTTTTGCCGCCGGCACGCGGGCTGATTTTGGACCGCAACGGCACCATCATCGCCGGCAATGAACAGAATTACCGCGTCACCCTGACCCGCGAAGAGGCGGGCGATGTCTCGGCCGTGATCGCACGGCTGCGCCGCATCATCCCGATGAGCGACCGTCAGGCCGCCGAGATCCTCGAGGAAATCCGCAAGCGCAGCGCCGTCACCCCGGTCATGGTCGCCGATCGCCTGACCTGGCCCGAGTTTTCCTCGATCGCGCTGAACGCGCCCGCCCTGCCCGGCGTCACCCCGGAATCGGGCCTGTCCCGCAGCTATCCGCGCGCTGGCGATTTCGCCCATGTGCTGGGCTATGTCGGCCCGGTATCCGATTACGACCTGAGCAAGATCGAAAACCCCGACCCCGTGCTGCGCCTGCCCGAATTCCAGCTTGGCAAGGTCGGCATGGAAGCCAAGCTCGAGGCAGAGCTGCGCGGCAAGGCCGGCGCACGCCGGGTCGAGGTGAACAGCGCCGGGCGCGAGATGCGCGAGCTGTCGCGGATCGAGGGCCAGCAGGGCGCCACCGTCCAGACCACGCTGGATGCCGGCTTGCAGAACTTTGCCACCCAGCGGCTGGGCAATGAAAGCGCCGCCGCCGTGGTCATGGACGTGACCAATGGCGATATCGTGGCGATTTCCTCGTCGCCGGTCTTTGACCCGAACATGTTCGTGCGCGGCATTTCCGGTCCCGACTACCGCACGCTGATGCAGCACGATCACCGGCCGCTGGCCGACAAGACCGTGCAGGGCGCCTACCCGCCCGGCTCGACCTTCAAGATGGTGACGCTGCTGGCCGGGCTTGAGGCGGGCGTCATCAACCCCGGCTCGCGCTTTTACTGCCCGGGCTATACGCAGGTCGCCGGCCGCAAGTTCCATTGCTGGAGCCGGGGCGGCCATGGCACGGTCGATGCGGTCCAGAGCCTCGAGCGGTCCTGCGACGTCTATTATTACGAACTGGCGCAGCGCGTCGGCATCGACCGCATCGCCGAGATGGCGCGCAGGCTGGGCATCGGCGTGCGCCACGAATTGCCCATGTCCGCCATCACCGAGGGCATCGCCCCCGACCGCGCCTGGAAAATGGCGCGCTATCAGCAGGAATGGCAGGTCGGCGACAGCCTGAACGCCTCGATCGGTCAGGGCTATGTGCTGGCCTCGCCCCTGCAACTGGCGGTGATGGCCGCGCGCGTGGCCACCGGCCGCGCGGTCGAGCCGCGTCTGGTGCGGTCGATCGACGGGGTGGTGCAACCGGTGCCGGAATGGCCGGAGCTGGGCATCAACCCGCTGCATCTGCGCACCGCCCGCGCCGGCATGGACGCGGTGATGAACGGCAGCCATGGCACCGCCCGGCGCATGCGCATCATCGCCCCCGAATGGCAGATGGCCGGCAAGACCGGCACCAGCCAGGTGCGCAACATCACCGCCGCCGAACGCGCCCGCGGCGTCATCAAGAACGAGCAATTGCCATGGGACCGGCGCGACCACGCGCTGTTCGTCTGCTTCGCGCCCTTCGGGATGCCGCGCTATGCGGTCTCGGTCGTGGTCGAGCATGGCGGCGGCGGCTCGGCCGTGGCGGCGCCGGTGGCGCGCGACATCCTGCTTTATGCGCTGGCGGGCGGCCTGCCGCCCCTTTCCGCCTATCCCGATGGCGAACGCGCCAAGGTCGAGGAAATGTGGTCGAAAATGAACCTGATGCCGACGCCCGCCCCCGCGCCTGCGACCGAAAGGGCCAAGGCCTGAGATGAGCTATCTTGACTATCAGGTCGCGCAGACACCGACGGGCTGGCGCAAGATCTTCTTCCTGAACTGGCCTCTGGTGTTTCTGGTCGTGGCGGTCTGCGGCATCGGCTTTCTGATGCTCTATTCGGTTTCGGGCGGTAATCTCGACCAATGGGCCGGCCCGCAGATGGAGCGCTTTGCCGCCGGCATGGTGCTGATGATCGGGCTGGCCTTCGTGCCGATCTGGTTCTGGCGCTCGATCTCGGTGGTGTCTTACGCGATCTGCG
>JAGPGI010000235.1:3279-5115 GCA_018056045.1 Paracoccus sp. (in: a-proteobacteria) | reverse complement strand
CGCGCGGCGCTGGCCATCGCGGGGGCATATCCCCCCGCCGTGGATCGGGGCGACGCCGCCGACTGGCTCGAGGCGCAGCTTGCGCCACCCGCAGCCCATGGCCGGCTGGTCTATCACACCGTCGCCGCGCAATATTTCCCCGCCGCGACCCGCGACCGGATCGAGCGCGCCCTGCAGGAGGCGGGCCGAAACGCCAGCCCCGACCGGCCGCTTGCACATTTCTCGATGGAGGGCGATGGCGGCGACGGCGCGGCGTTGAGGCTGCGGCTATGGACCGGCGGCGCGGCGCGGGAATGGGCGCTTGGCCGCGCCGATTTCCATGGCCGCTGGATCGATTGGACCCCAAGGGAGGGCGGCTGATGGACCCGTCATTGAACGTTCTGGGCGACAGGCTGGAACCCTGCTCGATGCAGCCACTGACCGGGTTTTTCCGCGATGGCTGCTGCAATACCAGCCGCGAGGATCGCGGCCGCCATACCGTCTGCGTCATCGTTACCGCCGAGTTTCTGGCGCTGTCGAAATATCTGGGCAACGATCTCAGCACGCCGCGCCCCGAATTCCACTTTGCCGGGCTGAAGCCGGGCGATCGCTGGTGCCTTTGCGCCGCGCGCTTCCTGCAGGCGGCGCAGGAATTCGCCGCCCCGCAGGTGGTGCTTTCGGCGACCCATGCCCGGACGCTGGAGATCGTGCCGATGGAGCTTTTGCAGCGCCATGCAATCGCCCCCCCAGACGCCGGGAATTAACCTCCGGTCTGCGCCAGATAATGGCGCACGGCATCGACCACATGGCGAAACCGGTCGCCGCCAAGGTGCTTGCCGCCATACCAGCGGGTGACGATGATCATGTGATCCTCCAGCCCGGCGCGCTCGAGCATCTGCTGGATGATCTGCGCCGCCCCGCTTTCGCCGTCATCGTCGCGAACCGCCTCACCCGAGAGAATCGCGGCCCATGTGTTATGCGTGGCCTTGGCGAAGCGCTTGTTTTTCCTCAACTCCGCCAATAGCGCCTCGGCCTCGGCGCGGGTCGCGGCCGGCCCGCCCGAGACCGCATAGCGCGAGCCGCGATCCGAGATGATCTTGTCGAATGTGATCAGGCTCATGTCCGGCGCCGGACGTAAAGCTCCAGCCGGTGGCGGACGATCTCATAGCCCATTTCGGCGGCGATCTCGGCCTGCAGGCGCTCAATGCGCTCATTGACGAATTCGCGCACCTCGCCGGTCTCGACATCGATCATGTGGTCGTGATGGCTGCCATCCGCCGGCTCGAAGCGCGCCGGCTCGCCGGCGAATTCCAGTTTCAGGATGACTCCCTGCGCCTCGAGCGCGGCCAGCGTGCGATAGACCGTCGCCAAGGACACCGCCGCGCCCGCCTCGGTCGCGCGGGCATGAAGCTGGGTGGCGTCGGGATGATCCTCGGCCGCCGCAAGCACGCGCAGCAGCGCCGCCCGCTGGCGGGTGATGCGCACGCCGGCGCGGCGCAGGGCTTCCTCGAACGACAGGGCGCGGGCCTCGATATTCATCTTTCTTTCATGGCGCGGATGCGTCCGCTTGGCAACCGGCGGACCGGCTCAGATCGTGCGCCCACCGTCCACCTCGAGGATGGTGCCGGTCACGAAATCCGCCTCGTCCGAGGCCAGATAAAGCGCCGCATTGGCGATGTCGCGCGGCTGCGACAGCCGCCCCAGCGGGATCGTCGCCAGAAAGCGGGCGCGGTTCTCGGGCGTGTCGGGGCAGCCCATGAAGCGCTCGAGCATCCCGGTTTCGCCCATGACCGGGGCGATGGCATTGACGCGGATGCCGTCGGGCGCCAGCTCGACCGCGAGGCTGCGGGTCATGGT
>JAGPGI010000235.1:0-3179 GCA_018056045.1 Paracoccus sp. (in: a-proteobacteria) | reverse complement strand
AGCGCCGGCGCGACGTAAAAGCCGCCCGGCGGGGCATCCGCGGCCACCGCGCCCTGCGCGATCAGCGGCGCGCCGGCCGCATCGATATAGGCTTCGACCCGCGCCTTTTGCCGGGCCGAGATCAGCGGCCCCAGCACCGTGCCTTCGTCCGGGGGCCGGGCGATGACGGTGCGAAAGCGCTCGGCCAGCATGGCGGTCAGCCGCTCCCAGATGCCGCGCTGGATCAGCACCCGCGAGCCGGCGGAGCAGGTCTGGCCGCCATTCTGGACGATGGCATTGACGATCACCGGGGCGGCGGCCTCAAGATCGGCATCGTCAAAGACGATCTGTGGCGACTTGCCGCCCAGCTCCAGCGTGCAGGGGATGTGGTTTCGGGCCGCCGCGATCTGGACCTGCAGCCCCACCTCGGGCGAGCCGGTGAAGCTGATGAAATCGACGCCGGGATGTTCGGAGAGCGCCCGCCCCGCCACCTCGCCGCGTCCGGTAACGATATTGATGGCGCCGGGCGGAAAGCCGGTTTCCGTCGCCAGTTCGCCAATGCGCAATATGGTCAGGCAGGCATCCTCGGCGGGCTTGGTGACGGTGGCATTGCCCATGGCCAGCGCCGCCCCGACCGAGCGGCCGAAGATCTGCACCGGATAATTCCACGGGATGATATGGCCGGTCACGCCATGCGGCTCGCGCAGGGATCTCGCGTCATGACCGTTCAGAAACGGGATCACCTCGCCATGCAGCTTGTCGGCGGCGCCGCCGTAATATTCGAAATAACGCGCCAGGGCCGCCATATCGGCGCGGGACTGGGCAATGGGCTTGCCATTGTCTCGGGTCTCGAGCCGGGCCAGCGCCTCGGCCTCGGCCTCGATGCGACGCGCCAGCCGCAGCATCAGCCGCCCGCGTTCCGCCGCCGTCAGATGTCCCCATTCGCCTGCCAGCGCCGCGCGGGCGGCGGCAATGGCGGCATCCACGTCCTCGGGACCCGACTCGGCGATGGCGGCGAAGGGCGCGCCGTCGATGGGCGAGTTCATCGCCATCTCGCGCCCCGCCGCCGCCGGCCGCCACACGCCGCCGATCAGGTTCAGGGCCTCGGGCAGGATCAGCGCAGCTTCCATCATCGCCTCCTCTCAAAACGGGATTCGCAGGGGTCAGCGTGACAATCCCTGACCTTCTGTGCAAGGCTGGCGCAAGGTTGCGGTGCCACCGATCCGGCATCGAGACGAACGAGGACAGCATGACAGACACTCCCAGCGCCCATCCCGACGACCCGCATTATGTCGACCGCATGAGCTGGCTGCGCGCCGCCGTGATGGGCGCCAATGACGGCATCGTCTCGGTCGGCGGGCTGATCACCGGGGTCGCGGCGGCCAGTTCCGATCCGCAAACCATCCTGATCGCCGGCGCGGCCGGGCTGGTCGCCGGGGCCATGTCGATGGCGGCGGGGGAATATGTCTCGGTCAGTTCGCAAACCGATATCGAGCGTGCCGACATCGCCCGCGAACGCGCCGCGCTTGAGGAAATGCCCGAGGAAGAGCTGCACGAACTGGCCGGGATCTATGAATCGCGCGGCATGTCGCCCACCACCGCATTGCAGGCCGCGCGCGAGGTGTCTGAAAAGGATGCGCTGGCCGCCCATATCCGCGACGAGCTGGGCCTGAGCGAAGCATCCAGCGCCAATCCATGGCAGGCCGCATTCGCTTCGGGGGTGACCTTCAGCGTGGCGGCGTCGCTGCCGCTGGCCGCTGCGGTCCTCGCGCCCGGCGGGAATGTCATCCTGAGCGTGCTGATCGCCGTGGTGATCGCGCTGGCGCTTCTGGGGGCGCTTGGCGCATGGGCGGGCGCGGCGCCGCTGGGCCGCGCCACCTTCCGCGTCGTCGCGGGCGGGGTGTTTGCGCTGGCGGTGACGGCCTTGATCGGCAAGCTGTTCGGCGTGGCGGTCTGATCCGCCGCGCCCTCTGGCGCGGCGCCTAAAGCGCCGCGTCCAGCCCCGCCGTCAGCCGCGCCACGGTGCCATCCACGTCGTTGAGCTTGTCGAGCCCGAAAAGCCCGATGCGGAAGCTGCGAAAGCCTTCGCCCTCGCCGATCTGCAAGGGCACGCCCGAGGCGATCTGATAGCCGGCATTCAGGAACTTGCGGCCATTCTGGATATCGGGGTCGTCGGTATAGCAGACGACGACGCCCGGCGCAGCAAAGCCATCCGCCGCGACCGAGCGCAAGCCTCGCCGCGCCAGTTCCGCGCGCACGGCATTCCCAAGCCGCCATTGCGCGTCCCGCGCCGCCTCAAAACCCATCTCGCGGGTCTCGGCCATTGCGTCGCGCAGCCCGATCAGCGCATCGGTCGGCAGGGTGGCGTGATAGGCATGGCCGCCATCCTCATAGGCCTTCATGATCGCGCGCCATTTCTTCAGGTCCAGCGCGAAACTGTCGCTGACCGTCTCTTCAAGCCGCGCCATGCCCCGCGCCGACAGCATCACCATCCCGGTCGAGGGCGAGGCGCTCCACCCCTTTTGCGGGGCCGAGATCAGCACATCGACGCCGGTGTCGCGCATATCGACCCAGATCGCCCCCGAGGCGATGCAATCGAGCACCATCAGCGCCCCGACCTCATGCGCGGCATCTGCCAGCGCGCGGATATAGTCGTCGGGCAGGATCATCCCCGAGGCGGTCTCGACATGCGGGGCGAATACCGCATCGGGACGCGCTTCGCGGATGCGCGCCACCACCTCGTCGATGGGTGCGGGCGCAAAGGGCGCCGCCGCCTCGTTGCCGGCGGGGCGCGCCATCATCACCGTGGTTTCGCGGGCAAAGCCGCCAGCGTCAAAGACCTGGCTCCAGCGGAAACTGAAAAAGCCGTTCCTGACGATCAGCGCATGGGCGTCGCGGCCGAACTGGCGAGCGACCGCTTCCATCGCGCAGGTGCCGCCGCCGGGGATCAGCGCCACCGCCTCGGCGCCGTAAACCTCGCGCAGCGTGACCGAGATCTCGCGCATCGCGGCCTGAAACTTCTGCGACATGTGGTTTAGCGAACGGTCGGTAAAGACGACCGAGAATTCCTGCAGCCCCTCGGGGTCCACATCTGGGCGAAGTCCGGGCATGACCTGATCCTTGTCCTTCAATGCTCTGCGCCAGCCTAGCGCGCAGTTGACGCGACGGCCAGAGGGCGGGCCGCAAACACAGCCCCCTTG
>JAGPGI010000236.1 GCA_018056045.1 Paracoccus sp. (in: a-proteobacteria) | reverse complement strand
CCATCTCGGGCGCGGTCGGCACCTTCGCCAATATCGACCCCCGCGTCGAAGAGCATGTCTGCAAGATGCTGGGCCTGCGCCCCGAGCCGATCAGCACGCAGGTCATTCCCCGCGACCGCCACGCCATATTCTTTGCCACGCTGGGCGTCATCGCCAGCTCGATCGAGAACATCGCCATCGAGATCCGCCACATGCAGCGCACCGAAGTGCTTGAGGCCGAGGAATTCTTCAGCCCCGGCCAGAAAGGCAGCTCGGCCATGCCGCACAAGCGCAACCCGGTCCTGACCGAAAACCTGACCGGCCTTGCCCGGCTGGTGCGCATGGCCGTGGTCCCGGCAATGGAGAACGTGGCGCTGTGGCACGAACGCGACATCAGCCATTCCTCGGTCGAACGCGGCATCGCCCCCGACACCACGATCACGCTGGATTTCGCCCTGAACCGTCTGGCCGGCGTCATCGAAAAGCTGGTGATCTATCCCGAGAACATGCTCAAGAATATGAACAAGTTCAAAGGCCTGGTCATGTCGCAGCGGGTGCTGCTGGCACTGACGCAGGCCGGCGTCTCGCGCGAGGATGCCTACCGCCTCGTGCAGCGCAACGCCATGAAGGTCTGGGAACAGGGTGCGGATTTCAAGACCGAGCTGCTGGCCGACCCCGAGGTGACGGCGGCACTGTCCCCCGCCGAGATCGAGGAAAAGTTCGACCTTGGCTATCACACCAAGCATGTCGACACGATCTTTGCCCGGGTATTTGGATAAAATGCCGCGCAACTGCGGGCGCGTTAACCCGCGGTTCGCGTTTTGCTGACAGATTGCCCCTGAAACGGTATGAATCGGGGGCAGTTTATGGGCATCGCAGCCATCGGACAGCCGGCGCTCAGCGCCCGGCAAAAAGCAGCGGTGATCGTGCGCCTGATCCTGGCCGAGGGCGAGGATCTCGACCTTGCCCGGCTGCCGGCCGAGTTGCAGACCGATCTGGCGCAGGAAATGGCGCTGATGGGGATGGTGGATCGGGTCACGCGCAATGCCATCGTGGCTGAATTCTGCGAAAAACTGGAATCCGTCGGCCTATCCTTCCCCGGCGATATCGACGGCACGCTGGATCTGCTGGACGGGCATCTGTCGCCCGACACCTCGGACCGGCTCAGGCGCATGGCGGCGCTGAATGGCGCCGGCGATCCGTGGGACCGCATCTCGAACATGACGCCGGTGCTTCTGGCCTCGCTTGCGCGGACCGAGGCGGTCGAGATCGCGGCGGTGATGTTTTCCAAGCTGCCCGTGCCCCGCGCCGCCGAGGTTTTCGGCCTGCTTGCCCCCGACCTTGCCCGCCAGATCGCCTATGCCATGAGCCTGACCGGCGGCATCGAGACCGATGCGCTGCAGCGCATCGGCAAGGCCCTCATTCAGGCCGCGGACGCGGTGGCGCAGCCCCCGCTTGAGGGCAAGGCCGGTGAAAAGGTCGGCGCGATCCTGAACTCATCGGCTTCGGCGATGCGCGATACCGTGCTCGAGGGGCTGGATCAGGACGATGCCGATTTCGCCGGCGAGGTGCGCAAGACCATCTTCACCTGGGCGCATATCCCGACGCGGATCGACAGCCGCGACATTGCCCGCCTCACGCGCGAGGTGGACAATGCCGTGCTGATCAAGGCGCTGGCCGGGGCACGCGGCAAGGATCAGCCGACGGTCGACTTCCTGCTGGGGGGGCTCTCCTCGCGCCTTGCCGAATCCATGCGCGAGGAAATGGAGGCGCTTGGCAAGGTCTCGCTCAAGGATGCCGAAGAGGCCATCGATCAGGTCGTCGCCACAATCCGCCGGATGGAGGCGGCGGGCGACCTGTTCCTGATCGTCAAGGAAGAAGGCGAAGAGGAGGAGACGGAGGCCCCAGCGGGGGCCGGCGCTGCCAGCTCCGATCAGCACGCGGGCTGAACTGCGACCATGCCCGCGCCCTTGCTCGCCCGCGCCAACTGGCCTAGCAGGACGGCCAACGCGGAAAGACACCCGCCACGCCGCTGGATAGGATCGCCATGACCAATCGGATCGCCCTGGTTCTGGGCTTGCTCATCGTGACGCTGTTTCTGGCCGACGCGCTGGTGCTGCACTGGAACCTGCCGGTATTTCTGGGCAAGAAATTCGCCGGGCTGATCGAATTTCTCAGCTTCTGGCGCTAAGCGCCGCCCCGTCGCCGGGCGCGTCGCACCATCCCGCCAGAGCGCCGGATCAGGCAAGGCATTGTCCGTCGTCGTGGCGACCACCCGCAGGCTGCCGGCAACGACAGGACAGCATCCGGGGTGCCATTTCCGCCCCTTCGCCATGCGGTGCAGCAGGCCAGCCACATTCCGGCGTGTCGCGGCGGCAAATTTTGCGCCATTTCCGGCCTTGACCGCGCTCAGGTATTTGCATCCGTTCCGAATGCGCGATATCTGCTGCGCGACATCATCATTAGCGGCGGAGGAACCCCATGGCTGTCAAGGTGGCGATTAACGGATTTGGCCGGATCGGTCGGAACGTGCTGCGCGCGATCATTGAATCGGGGCGCAAGGATATCGAGGTCGTGGCAATCAACGATCTGGGTCCGGTTGAAACCAATGCGCATCTGCTGCGCTACGATTCGGTCCATGGCCGCTTCCCCGCCACGGTCACGGTGAATGGCGACACCATCGACGTCGGCACCGGCCCGATCAAGGTCACCGCGATCCGCAACCCGGCCGACCTGCCCTGGGGCGACGTCGATGTGATCATGGAATGCACCGGCCTTTTCACCTCCAAGGAAAAGGTCGCCGCACATCTGTCGACCGGCGCCAAGCGCGTGCTGATCTCGGCCCCGGGCGAGGATGCCGACAAGACCATCGTCTTCGGCGTGAACGACAACACGCTCACCAGCGCCGATATCGTCGTCTCGAACGCCAGCTGCACCACCAACTGCCTGTCGCCGGTGGCCAAGGTGCTGAACGACACCGTTGGCATCACCCGCGGCTTCATGACCACCATCCACAGCTATACCGGCGACCAGCCGACGCTGGACACGATGCACAAGGATCTGTATCGCGCCCGCGCCGCAGCCCTGTCGATGATCCCGACCTCGACCGGCGCCGCCAAGGCCGTGGGTCTGGTCCTGCCGGAACTGAAGGGCAAACTGGACGGCGTCGCCATCCGCGTGCCGACCCCGAATGTCTCGGTCGTCGATCTGGTGTTCGAAGCCGCCCGCGACACCTCGGTCGAGGAAATCAATGCCGCGATCAAGGCCGCCGCCGATGGCCCGCTGAAGGGTATCCTGGGATATACGAACGAAAAGCTGGTCTCGTCGGACTTCAACCACGACCCGCACAGCTCGATCTTCCACATGGACCAGACCAAGGTGATGGAGGGCAAGCTGTGCCGCATCCTGACCTGGTATGACAACGAATGGGGTTTCTCGAACCGCATGTCGGATACCGCGGTCGCCATGGGCAAGCTGATCTGATCAGCCCCCCTTTTGGAATGAAACAAGCGCGCCCCGGCAACGGTGGCGCGCTTTTGTTTCTGACGTTGCCCGGACGATCGTCCCGGCATTCGCTCTGCAATTTCTGGTCTGTCGGCCCGCATGACACCGGCACCCGCCGGATGCGACCCGTCAGTATATTTCGCCCGCCTGTCTTGTCAGGCTTTGCGCGACAGGCGCCGCACATTGGCGCGGGTGCGGCGGCGATAGGGGCGCAAGGCCGCAGCCATCACCTTTTCGGCGCCTTCACCCCGGCTCGCGGCACGCAGCGCGGCATGCATCGCCTCGGAGGCGGCATCCGCCTTTTCCAGCACCATGCGATGCGGCTCTGCGATATCCTGCTGCAGGACACCCAGCATACCGGCCGTGCGCAGCGCGATCACCATCTGCGCCTCCCATGCCATATGCATCATCTGCTGCCACAGCAGCAGCGGCGAGCGCATCGCCGCGAAATCCAGTCCACCGTTACTCATACCCTGTTCCTTTTAACCAACCGGAGACATGTAAGAATCTGCACGCATATAACAAGCATGCCAAGTCATCCTTTCGTTTAGGCCACGGCCCCTATGGCCATGCGCCGTCCCCCGGTATAGAGGAAAAGAATGACCAAATTCGTAACGCTCCGCCGCCCTGACGACTGGCATCTGCATCTGCGCGATGGCGCGATGTTGCAGGCAGTCGCTTCATATTCCAGCCATTTTGGCCGCGCCATCATCATGCCGAATCTGGTTCCCCCCGTGGTCACCGGGGCGCAGGCCAGCGCGTATCGCGATCGCATCACTGCCGCGCTGGGACAGAAGGTGACGTTACGTCCGCTTATGACGCTTTACCTGACCGAATCGACCGATCCGGCCGATGTCGTCGCCGCCCATGCCGCCGGGACCATCTCGGCGGTCAAGCTGTATCCGGCCGGCGCGACGACGAACTCCGCCTCGGGCGTGCGCGATTTCGACAAGGTGCGCGGCGTGCTTGACGCCATGGCCGAAGCCGGCATCCCGCTGTGTTTCCATGGCGAGGTCACCGACCCCGCCATCGACATCTTCGACCGCGAGGCGGTGTTCATCGACCGCGTGCTGGATCCGATCCGCCGCGCCACGCCCGGCCTGAAAGTGGTGATGGAACACATCACCACCTCGGACGGCGTCGATTACGTCAGCGCCAATGACAATATCGGTGCGACCATCACCACGCATCATCTGGTCATCAACCGCAACCACATCCTCGCCGGCGGCATCCGGCCACATTACTACTGCCTGCCGGTCGCCAAGCGCGAAACCCACCGCTTGGCACTGCGCCGCGCCGCGACCTCGGGCGATCCGCGCTTCTTCCTCGGCACCGACTCGGCCCCGCATCCCGACCGCGCCAAGGAGTCGGCCTGCGGCTGCGCCGGCTGCTTCACCGCCCCGAATACAATGTCGATCCTCGCCCATGTCTTCGAGGAAGACGGCGCGCTTGACCGGCTCGAGGGTTTCACCTCGCTCAACGGCGCGGCCTTCTACGGCATGGCCGCAAATGACGACACGATCCGCCTTGTCAAACGCGACGTCGCGGCCGAATACCCCAGCCACATTCCCGCCGGGGACGAGACCGTGACCGTCTTTGATCCCGGCTTCCCGCTCTACTGGCATGTCGAGG
>JAGPGI010000234.1 GCA_018056045.1 Paracoccus sp. (in: a-proteobacteria) | reverse complement strand
GCCCAGGACCGGTCCATAGAAATGCGCGTCGGGCTGGTTCAGCGCCGCCTCGGCCATGGCGCGGCGCAAGGGCTCGGGCGGCGGGTCGATGGGCGCAGCCTGGCTGATATTGATCAGCGGACGTTCGGGGGTGAAGGTCACGCCCTCAAGCCAGCGCCGCGCCTCCATCACTGGCGGGCGTTGCGTCGCAGCAAGGGCGGGGTTCAGCGGGATCATCTGGGCCTGCCTCCTATTCGGTCAGTTTCAGGGCGCCGAAATCCGGCGGCAGGGACAGATCCGGCGCCACGCGCGGCGCTGCAGGATCTGCGGGCGCAGGCACGGCGGAGGGTTGCGCGGCAGGGATCGGCGCGGGCTGGGACGCGACGGCCAGCTCGGGTTCCGCCGGCGATTGGGGGGGCATTTCGGGGGCCGGGACCAGTTCCGGCTCGGGTTCGGGCGCGGGTTCCGGTGCTGCCGCGACCGGCGCCACCGGGGCGCTGTCGGGCTGCATGCCCGTGCCGCCGGGGGCGCGATCCAGCCCCGGGACCTCGACCTTGCCGGGCGGAGGCACCGGAATCGGCGATTCGCCCACCAGTTCGGGCAGGTCGATGGGGTCGTTTTCGGGCGCGGCCAGCGCCGGTGCGGCGGGGGCCTCGCCGCGCGCCTCGGGGCGCAGCCGCTCGGGCTCGGCGGTGGCGGGGGCAGGCTCGTCCGCGGGCAGCGCGACGGCGGGGGCCGCCGCAACGCGCGGCGCCTCGGTCAGCGGTGCCGGGACCTGCGGCCGCATGTCGGTGCTGCGGGCGAATTCCGATCCGGCCGGAACCAGAAGCGAGTCGGTCGCCGGACCCGGTGCCGCGGCCTCGGGTTCAGCCAGAGCAGCCTCCGGCGCGGCGGCCAGCGTGGTTTCAGACGGGGTTTCAGGCGGGGTTTCGGCTGTGGCCTCCGGGGCCGGCGCTTGGGGCGCAACCGTTTCGACCGGAACAGGGGCAGCCGCGCTTTCCGGCGCCGTCTCGGACAGGGCGGCGACCTGATCGGGACGCGGCGGTTGTGGCAGCGCCAAAGACAACGCCACCAGCCCCGCGCCACAAACCACGGTGCCCTGGATCAACCCTGCCGCGAATCCCTTTGCCATGCCTCGCCCTGCTCTGCCGATTCTCCAACGCGTCCGCGCCTGTTTTTCTTGCCCGCCGGGCTTGACCCACAGCCGGGCTTTAGCACATCTATAGCCCCAGATTTTCCGGGGTTCACCCCCCAATGCAAGGCGCCGCCATGATCCTGCTCATCGACAATTACGACAGCTTTACCTGGAACCTCGTGCATTACATGGGCGAGGCCGGGGCCGAGGTCGTCGTGCGCCGCAATGACGTGCTGTCGGTGGACGAGGCGCTGGCCATGCAGGCGCAGGGCATCGTGATTTCCCCCGGCCCCTGCGATCCCGCGCATGCCGGCATCATCGTGCCGCTGATCCGGGCGGCGGCCGAGCGCCAGATCCCGCTTTTCGGCGTCTGCCTCGGCCATCAGGCCATCGGCGAGGCGTTTGGCGGCAAGGTCGTGCGCGCCAGCCGCATCGTCCATGGCAAGACCGATGCGGTCAGCCATGACGGCACCGGGGTCTTTGCCGGCCTGCCCTCGCCCCTGACTGCGACGCGCTACCACTCGCTGACGGTCGAGCCAGAGACCCTGCCCGACTGCCTGCGCGTCACCGCCACCACGGCGGATGGCACCATCATGGGGCTGGTCCACAACACCCTGCCGATCGAGGGCGTGCAGTTCCATCCCGAATCCATCGCCTCGGAACATGGTCACGACATGATCCGCAACTTCCTGCGCCGCTGCACCAATCTGGACCGCGCGGCATGAGCGGCGCGACCGATATCCGCCCGCTGATCGGCATTGCCGCCACCCGCCCGCTGACCGGGGCCGAGGCCGAGGCGGCGTTTGGCGCGCTGTTCGAGGGCGCCGCCACCCCCGCCCAGATCGGCGGGCTGCTGATGGCGCTGCGCGTGCGCGGTGAAACCGTCGACGAAATCGCCGCCGCCACCCGCGCCATGCGCGCCCGCATGAACCGCATCAAGGCGCCGCAGGACGCCATGGACATCGTCGGCACCGGCGGCGACGGCAAGGGCACGCTGAACATCTCGACCGCCACGGCCTTTGTCGTCGCGGGCGCGGGCGTGCCGGTGGCCAAGCATGGCAACCGCAACCTGTCGTCAAAATCCGGTTCCGCCGATGCGCTGACCCATCTGGGCCTGAACGTGATGGCGACGCCGGAACTCGCCGAAGAGGCGCTGGCCCGGACCGGCATCTGCTTCATGATGGCGCCCATGCATCACCCCGCCATGCGCCATGTCGGACCGGCGCGGGCGGAACTGGGCACGCGCACGGTCTTTAACCTCTTGGGGCCGATGACCAACCCGGGCGGCGTGCGCCGGCAATTGACCGGCACCTTCGACCGCATCTGGAACCGCCCCATGGCGGAAACCCTGCGCGAGCTGGGGTCGGAATCAGTCTGGATCGTCCATGGCAGCGACGGCACCGACGAGATTTCGATTGCCGGCCCGACCTGGATCGCCGCGCTGAAGGATGGCGAGATCACCGAGTTCGAGATCTCGCCCGAGGATGCCGGCCTGCCCGTGCATTCCTTTGATGCGATCCTTGGCGGCGATCCGGCCCAGAACGCCGCCGCGCTGCGCGCGCTGCTGGCGGGAGAAACCGGCGCCTATCGCGATGCGGTGCTGCTGAACTCGGCCGCCGCGCTGCTGATCGCCGGCAAGGCCGCCAATCTGGCCGAGGGCGCCGAGATCGCCGCCGAGGCGATCGACAGCGGTGCCGCGCAGGCGAAACTGGACGCGCTGGCCGCGCAAGTCGGCGCGCCCGAGGCATGAGCCTGCCTCAGGCTTGGGCCGATCTGGCCTTTTTCCGCGATGACTGGCCGGCCATCGCCGCCCGGCTGCAGGATCAGGACTGGCTGCCCGGCCCCGGGCGGGTCTTTGCCGCGCTGGCCTTGACACCGCCCGAGGCCGCGCGCGTGGTCATTCTGGGGCAAGACCCCTATCCGACGCCGGGACATGCGAACGGGCTGGCCTTTTCGGTCACGCCGCAAACACCGCTGCCGCGTTCGCTGAAAAACATCTATGCCGAGATGCGGGACGATCTGGGCGCCGCCCCCGCGAATGGGGACCTCAGCCATTGGGCGAGGCAAGGGGTTTTGCTGCTGAACACCTCGCTTTCGGTGCTGCCGGGTCAGGCGGGGGTGCATGCGAAATGGGGCTGGGACCGTCTTGCACGGCAGGCCGTCGCCCGCGCGCAGGCCGCGCGCCCGCTGGCCTTCATCCTGTGGGGCGCGCATGCGCAAAAGGCGCTGGCGGGCCTGCCGCGCCCGCAGGATCTGGTGATCAAGACCGCCCATCCCTCGCCTCTGTCGGCGCGGCGGGGGTTCTTTGGCTCGCGCCCCTTCAGCCGGGTGAACGACTGGCTGCGCGCCCGTGGCGATATGCCCATCGACTGGGCTCTTTCCGAAAGCGTCGCCGCGCGCTAAACCCGCGTCATGGATATTCTTGACCGCATCAAAGCCTACAAGCTTGAAGAAATCGCCGCCGCCAAGGCGGCCCGACCGCTTGCCGGCGTCGAGGCCGAGGCCCGCGCCGCCAGCCCCGTGCGCGGCTTTGCCAAGGCGCTTGCCGCCAAGGCCGAGACCGGCCACGCCCTGATCGCCGAGATCAAGAAGGCCAGCCCCTCGAAAGGGCTGATCCGTGCCGATTTCGACCCGCCGACGCTGGCCCGCGCCTATCAGGCGGGCGGCGCGGCCTGCCTGTCGGTCCTGACCGATGCGCCCAGCTTTCAGGGCGCGCCGGAGTTTCTGACCACCGCCCGCGAGGCCTGCGACCTGCCGGCGCTGCGCAAGGATTTCCTTTACGACACCTATCAGGTGGCCGAGGCCCGCGCCTGGGGCGCCGATTGCATCCTGATCATCATGGCCTCGGTCGACGACACGCTCGCCGCCGAGCTTGAGGACGCGGCCCTGCACTGGGGCATGGACGCGCTGATCGAGGTCCATGACCGCGAGGAACTGGACCGCGCATTGCGGCTGAAATCGCCGCTGATCGGGGTAAACAACCGCAATCTCAAGACCTTCGAGGTCAGCCTTGATGTGACGCTGGAACTGGCGCCGCATACCCCCAAGGACCGCGATCTGGTCTGCGAAAGCGGCCTCTTCACGCCCGACGACCTGAACCGCATGGGCAACGCAGGCATCCGCCGCTTTCTGATCGGCGAAAGCCTGATGCGGCAGGCGGACGTCACCCGCGCCACCCGCGAAATCCTGGGCCTGCCGGCATGAGCGAGCTGACCCATTTCGACGCACAGGGTCAGGCGCATATGGTCGATGTCTCGGCCAAGCCCGAGACCACGCGCGAGGCCGTGGCCGAGGGGCTGGTCATGATGTCCCCCGAAACGCTGGCCTTGGCGCAGGGCGGCGCGGCCAAGGGCGATGTAATGGGCGTGGCACGGCTGGCTGGGATCATGGGGGCGAAACGCACCTCGGACCTGATCCCGCTTTGCCACCCGCTGCCCATCGCCAAGGTCTCGGTCGATCTGGCCGCCGACCCCGCCCTGCCCGGCATCCGCGTCACCGCCACCGTCCGGACCACCGGCCGCACCGGCGTCGAGATGGAGGCGCTGACCGCCGTCTCGACCGCTTGCCTGACCGTCTATGACATGCTCAAGGCGGCGCAAAAGGACATGCGGATCGAGGGCATCCGCCTGCTGGTCAAGACCGGCGGCAAATCCGGCGAATTCCGCGCCGCGCCCTGAAAGGGGGACATGATGATCACTGTCGACGAAGCCCGCACCCTTGTCCTTGACCTTGCCACCGCGCCCCAGACCGAGGATGTCGCGCTGCACGAGGCGCTTGGCCGGGCACTGGCCGGGCCGGCGGTGGCGCGACTGACCCAGCCGCCGTTCAACGCCTCGGCAATGGATGGCTATGCGCTGCGCTCGGCCGATCTGCCGGGACCCTTGCCCGTCATCGGCACCGCCGCCGCAGGCCAGCCCTATACCGGCGCGACGCCCCCGGGCAGCGCCATCCGCATCTTTACCGGTGCCCCGGTCCCGGCGGGTTATGACCGCGTGGTCATGC
>JAGPGI010000233.1 GCA_018056045.1 Paracoccus sp. (in: a-proteobacteria) | reverse complement strand
TGCGGCCGATGCGCACGGGCATGTCGACGCGCAGCCGCCCTGCCAGCCGGGGCTGGGCGGCGGTGAACATGGTCTCGGCGCTGGCCACGGCATCGACGATGTCGCGGGCGCTGTGCAGAAAGGCATGCGGTCCTTGCCGCCGCGCCGGATGACAAACCCGACCAATTGGATGCAATCTGCGGCGCGATCAGCCGGCCCGAGGATTTGATTATGGCAACGCCGGCCACCAATGCCCGGGACGCTCTCCGAAAGATCGGCCTAGCCAACTCCTGGGGCGTCGCGACAATGGCCGACCATAGATTCGACTGGGACGCCGTGTGGGACGAGGCGAAGGCCCTGGCCGCAGCCTAAATGCCTTGTTCGCGCATAGCCTAGTGGTGTCGCGCAGGACGCGGACGCCTCAGCCGTGGCGCGGCGCAAAGATCCACCCAGAAAGTCCCCGTTCAATTGGTCGGACGGGGCGATTTCTCGCCCCGCCCATTGCCATCACCAGCCGAAGCCCCACCACGCGAGCGCGAGGATTATCAGCGCCAGCGCGGCGGATGCGACGGCAAGTCGATCTTTCTGCGCCATGTCAGTCTCCCTTCCGATTTGGCCAAGGGGCGATACCCTGCGCAACTGCAGCCATCGCCAGCGCGAAAGTCAAGTTTACTCGAACTCGTCACATGACCGTGCGGCCGACACCAACCCCTCGGCGACCCGCCGCGAGCATCCCATCGTGCGGATCACGTCAGCAATCATGCCAATCAGGCCTTGCGATTCTAGTTGCTGTTTTGCTTTGAGTTGATTGCATGCCGTATCATTATCGATGGCTAGCGCAATGGCTCGCGCGTTCAGTGATGCTATAATTTATCCCATAAAAACAATGAATTATGTGATAAATTGGAGCGGGTGATGGGAATCGAACCCACGTATTCAGCTTGGAAGGCTGCTGCTCTACCATTGAGCTACACCCGCGTCGCCCATCTCTATAGGGATAGTCCGGGGGGCGTGCAAGCATCGCCGGCTTGACGGTCGTCGGACGGCAGGGCAATCAGGGCGCTATGATCGACATTCGTCCCGTGGCTCACATCGTCGGCAAGCTCGTCGTCACGCTGGGGGCGGCGATGTCGCTGCCCATGATCGTGGACTGGTGGGCGGGCGACCCGCATTGGCAGGTCTTCCTGGAATCGGGCATCCTGACCATGCTGGCAGGGGCCCTGGTCACGCTCTCGACGCGGCAGGTGGACAAGTCCCTGACCATCAAGCAGGCCTTCCTGCTGACCGCGCTCCTGTGGCTGGTGCTGCCTCTGGCGGGGGCGCTGCCCTTCATGCTGGGGGCGCCCTATGCCAGCTTTACCGACGCCTATTTCGAGGCCATGTCGGGCTTTACCACCACCGGCACCACCGCCTTTCCCGAGCTTGATACCCTGCCGCGCGGCACCAACCTGTGGCGCTGTTTCCTGAACTGGGCCGGAGGGCTGGGGATCATCGTCGTCGCCATGATCTTCCTGCCGGTGATGAAGGTCGGCGGCATGCAGTTCTTCAAGTCCGAGGGCTTCGATACGATGGGCAAGATCCTGCCCCGGGCCTTCGATATCGCCGGCGAGATGACCGGCGTCTATTGCGCCATGACCGCCGCCTGCATGATCATCTATATCCTGTTCGGGATGACCGGGTTTGACGCGCTGGTGCTGGCGCTGTCGACCTGCTCGACCGGCGGCTTCTCGAATTACAATTCCAGTTTCGGGCCCTATATCGGGCCGCTGGAATATGTGGCCTCGGTGTTCATGATCCTGGCCTCGATCCCCTTTATCCGCATGGTGCAACTGATCCGCGGCTCGGCCGATCCGCTGTGGCGCGACGTGCAGGTGCGGGCCTATATCCGCTGGACCTTCTACGCGGTGGTGGTGATCGTCATCTATCGGCTGTTCTGGCTGGGGGCCGAGGACCCCGAGGGTGTCGTGCGCGAGACGATCTTCAACGTCATCTCGACCTTCTCGGGCACCGGCTATGCCTCGACCGACGTGATGACCTGGGGGCATCTGCCCTTTGCCATCCTGATCGTGGTGGGGCTGATCGGCGGCTGCACCGGCTCGACCTCGTGCTCGGTCAAGGTCTTTCGCTATCTGGTGCTGTTCCAGTCGATCAAGTCGCAGCTGCGGCGCATGCGCTCGCCGCACCGGGTTTATCCGCTGAAATACGACAACCGCCCGCTGGAGCAGGACGTCATCGATTCGGTCATGGCGTTTTTCACCCTGTTCATGCTGACATTTGGCGTGCTGGTCGTCGGGCTGGCGCTGACCGGGCTGCATCCGCGCACGGCCCTGACCGGCGCATGGACGGCCATCGCCAATGTCGGCGTGATGTGGGGGCCGGAACTCAGCCCCAACGGCGCGGTGAACAATTTCCCCGCCAGCGCCCGCTGGATGATGACCATGGGCATGTATATCGGCCGGCTGGAACTGCTGTCGGTCTTTGTGCTGTTCCTGCCCAGCTTCTGGCGGACCTAGTTCCGGCCTAGTTCTGCGCTGCCGGTTCCGCCGGGGCGATGGCGGGGGGCTCGGGCTGGGCCTCGCCCGCGCCGGGGGCGAAACGGGCCAGATTATCCGAGATTTCCGCTGCAAGCCGGTGCTGGTCCTCGGGGTCCGAGATCGGCCAGATCAGCACGAAGCCCTGCGCGCGGCCATCGATGACCTTGCCCTCGGCATGGCCGATATGGGTCTGGTTCCGCCCGTCCAGCGTCACGCTGCCACGCTCGACCTTGCGTTCGGGCTGCGGGACCCAGCCAAGCGCGGTGACAAGCCCTGCGATATCCAGCATTTCCTGCTGGCCGCCGGGCTGCGAGAACAGGATCAGCGCCGCGCCCGAGCCGTTCTTGGGCCCATAGATCGACAGCGCCCGTTCGGAACGGTCGAATTGCAGCTTTTCCATCGGCACCGGCAGCGACAGGCCGGTATGGGGGTCCTGCAGCACGGTCAGGCCCATGGACTGACGCCATGCCTCGCGCCGGGCGATC
This sequence comes from Paracoccus sp. (in: a-proteobacteria), assembly GCA_018056045.1. Taxonomy (GTDB): domain Bacteria; phylum Pseudomonadota; class Alphaproteobacteria; order Rhodobacterales; family Rhodobacteraceae; genus Paracoccus. The sequence continues at coordinate 2,130 of JAGPGI010000233.1, read as the reverse complement.
AGCTCGGCCATGGCGGTGGCGGCATCGGGGGCGGCGCGCAGGCGCACGATCTCGCTGGCGATGGCGGATTGGGTCATCGGCCCGTCCTTGCCGTCGATGGCGCCATCGTAATGGCCGGCCCAACGCAGGGCGCGCTGGATATCCTCAAGCGGCGGCATCGGCAGCGGATCGGATTCCTGCGGGTGGATGACGCCGGGCGCAGGCGTGGCGCCCGCGATGGCGACAGTGCCGATATCAGTTGCCGGGGTCAGGAATGCGTCGCGCGGCACGGCTTTGGCGTTCTTGAAGGCGGTCAGCCATGCCTCGCCGGGGAGTTCGTCAAAGGGGCCGACGGCGATGACATGGCGGCCATTGGGCAGCGTCCACAGCCCGGCCTCGGGCAGGGTCTTGCGGTATTCGGCCAGAATTTCCTCGGCCTTGGCGCGGTCGGCGCTTGATTCGATGCGGATGAAGACCTGCGCGGGCGGCGGCGGGGCCTCGGGTGTCGCCGCGGCAGGCTCAGTGGCGGCGGTTTCGGTCGCATCCGCCGGGGCAGGGGAGGCCATGGCATCGACCGCCGGCAGTTCCGCAGGCGCCGCAATCCCTGTGCCATCGGCGGGGAAGGTCGAACCGGGCGAGCCAGCCTCGGGCGCATCGGTTACCACCGCGCCGCCGGTCGCGTCGACCGGCGCGCTGCCCGCGACCTTGGTCAGCTCACGTCCCGAGGCGGGCGACAGAAAGCTGTCGGCGGGCACTTTCTTTTCGGTTTTCAGCGTCGCAAGCCGGGCATCAGCTGCCTCGCGCGGCATCGGACCCAGCGCGATGCCGATCCAGCCATCGCTCAGCGGGAAGGTCACCACATCGGGGAATTGCGCGCTCCAGCCCTGTGCGGTGCTCTGGGCGGCCTCGGTCCCGCGCTTGGCCTCGATGCGGATCACCACATCCTCGGCCGACGCAGCCTGTGCCCCGATCAGCGGCAAGGCCGCCCCGATGATGAATGCAAAGCGCCGCATGCATGTCCCTCTCATTGACCCTGCGCCGCCCTCTGCCTAGAAGGCGGCTGATATTTCCTGCCAGTTATGCCGAAGGAAGCCCAGATGACCAGCCCCAAGGACAACCAGACGGACAAACCCGTCTGCTTTCAGGACGTGATTCTGCGCCTGCAGTCCTATTGGGCGGCGCAGGGCTGCGCGGTCCTGCAGCCTTACGACATGGAGGTCGGGGCCGGCACCTTCCACCCGGCGACCACCTTGCGCAGCCTTGGCGCGCGACCGTGGGCTGCGGCCTATGTCCAGCCCTCGCGCCGTCCGACCGATGGCCGCTACGGTGAAAACCCGAACCGGCTGCAGCATTACTACCAGTATCAGGTCATCATCAAACCCAGCCCCGCGAACCTGCAGGAGCTGTATCTGGGCAGTCTCAAGGCCATCGGGCTGGACCCGCTGATCCACGATGTCCGCTTTGTCGAGGATGACTGGGAAAGCCCGACCCTTGGCGCATGGGGCCTTGGCTGGGAGGTCTGGTGCGACGGTATGGAGGTCAGCCAGTTCACCTATTTCCAGCAGGTCGGCGGCCATGACTGCCGCCCCGTCTCGGGCGAGCTGACCTATGGGCTGGAACGTCTGGCCATGTATGTGCTGGGGGTTGAGCATGTGATGGACATGCCCTTCAACAACCCCGAAAGCCCGATCCCGCTGACTTACGGCGACATCTTCCGTCAGGCCGAGCGCGAATATTCCCGCTGGAACTTCGAGCAGGCCGATACCGAGATGCTGCTGCAGCACTTCAAGGACGCCGAGGCCGAATGCGCCCGCATCCTTGACGCCTCGGAAACCGATGCGGCGGGGCGGGCGATCGTGATGGCGCATCCGGCCTATGATCAGGCGATCAAGGCCAGCCATCTCTTCAACCTTCTGGACGCGCGCGGCGTCATTTCGGTGACCGAACGTCAGGCCTATATCGGCCGGGTCCGCGCGCTGGCCAAGCGCTGCGCCGATCTGTTCGTCACCACCTCGGCCGCGACCGGCGAGGCGCTGCCGGCCTTCCCGACTGGCGCATAGAATGAACGGTCGCTGGCCTGCGCTTGTCCTGATCATCGCAGCCGTCGCGGCGGGCGGTGGCATGTGGTATGCGCAGGAGTATGCTTATTAT
>JAGPGI010000232.1 GCA_018056045.1 Paracoccus sp. (in: a-proteobacteria) | reverse complement strand
TTTTCGATCCCAAGCTCCTGCGCCTTGGCCCGGATCGCCGGCCGGATGCCGCCGCGCCCGTCCTCGAGCGGATGTGCCTTGAAGACCAGCCGGTGATGGCGGGGCGCCGAGCGGGCGAATTCGGTCAGCACCTCATCGGTGAAATCGGCCATGCGCGCATAGGGGGAATGGGCGACGAAATTCGAATCGTGCTCAAGCTGCATGAGCACGAGAACATAGGGAAAGCCGCCGCGCTGGACCTGAGCAGCCTCGAACATGCGCACCAGCGCGTCGACCGGGGTCATCAGCAGCCGGCGCAGGTTCAGCCGGAACTCCTGCAGAACGCCGATCTTGCGATGGGTGCGATAGCCCGGATAGTCGCCATTCGTCGCCAGAACGAAGAAATGATAGAGCGCGCCATAGAACTTGTGCTGGCGCATGTCGCCCCAGCGCGCCGGAGGCCGGTTCATCTCGCCCACCCGGACACGCAGGGCGTTGCGCATTTCGCGCACCGGAATGCGCATCAAGGCGGAATGCCCGTTCGAGCCGCCGCGCTCATAGGTGATCCAGAACGGGCGCAGATAGCCTTCCTCAAAGACATGCAGCACCAGATCGCGGTCCTGCGCCGCCTTGCGGGCCGCGTCATGGATCGGGCGGACATCGCCGTAAAGCACGATATCGGTCACGCCCTTTTCGGCGATGATGCGGTCCAGATGCGCCGGCCATTCCTCGGGCGTGGCCTGATGGCGGATGAAATGCGTCTTGTCCGACCAGAAAAATTCGTCGCCCGCATTGAAGCCCACACGCCAGACCTGCGCGCCCGCATCGCGCAACAGCCCGGACACGCGGTTGAAGAACGGGCCATGCGGTCCCTGAAGCATCAGGAAGACGCGCCGCTCTGCCGGCAGGGCGGCCGTCCCGGTGGCCGGGCTCAGCAGCTCAGCAATCGGCTTGCCGGTCGTCCCGGTCCCGGCTGGGGGGGGCGGTGGCAAGCCGGGATCGGCAAGACCTTTGATCTGGCGAAGGTTGGGCATCATCCTGGGTCAAGAATTACACTGGCGACAAAATACACATGATACACATGGCGGCCAAGGCGCAGGGCCGACCGGGTGGTGATCGCATGAAACCCCTTGACTGTCACGGAAATTTCCCGATTCCGGCTAATGCGCGTTAACATCCGTTGCAGCTTTGCTTGCAGATCGGGGGGCAAGCGCCTAGTTGTCTGCCAACACATATTTGGGGGCGGCAATGTTCACCGGCATCATCACCGATATCGGCAAGGTCGCGCAGGTTCAGATGCGCGGCGACATGCGCGCGCGCGTCGCCTGCCACTATGACATGGCGGGCGTCGATCTGGGCGCCTCGATCTCTTGCGACGGAGTGTGCCTGACGGTGATCGACAAGGGATCCGACTGGTTCGATGTCGATATCTCGGCCGAGACGATCAGCAAGACCAATATCGGCGCCAATGGCTGGCACGAGGGCCGGCCGCTGAACCTTGAACGCGCGCTGAAGGTCGGCGACGAATTGGGCGGCCATATCGTCAGCGGCCATGTCGATGGCACCGCCGTCATCGAAGAGATGCATGACGAGGGCGACAGCACCCGCATCACCTTGCGCGCGCCGCGCGAACTGGCGCGCTTCATCGCGCCCAAGGGCTCGGTGGCGCTGAACGGCACCTCGCTCACTGTAAACGAGGTCGATGGCGAGCGGTTCGGCGTCAACGTGATCCCGCATACCCAAGAGGTCACCACCTGGGGCGCGGTCAAGGTCGGCGACCGGGTGAACCTCGAAATCGACACGCTGGCGCGCTATGTCGCGCGGCTGGCCGAGGCAGGCTGAAGCGTGGCGGGGATCGGGCATAATCGCGGTCCCGGCATGGGCAGTAGCTTTCGCGCCCATTGCTGGAGCGTGGCCCGGCGCGAGATTCTGGGCGCACGCCTGCCCATCGAGGTGGTGCGGCTACAGGTGAACCGCGCCAAGGCGCTGGGGCTGGATTACAAGACCTATGCCGGTGTGCGCGCCACCACCGGACGCGATCTGGTGGCGTTTCTGTATTCCTCGAACGGGCTGGGGGTGTTTCGCACGACGCAGCCCATCGATGCCGCGGCGCGCGACCGCATTGCCCTTGTCGCGGCGTCACCGCATCTGGGATGCAGCCCGGGCCTTGCGCCCGATGCGCTTGGGCGGCAGATCGGGGCGGCCTCGACCCGCATGCTTGCGCCCTTTGGCACAAGCTGGTCGGCGATGCGCGACGAGATGAAGGGCTGGCTGCGGGCGCAGGGCCTGCCCGGCGATGCGGTGCTGATGATCGGCGAAACCGGGCATGAGCGCGAAATGATGACGGCCGGCGGCCTTGCGGGATTCGTCCCCGGCCAGCGGTTCTTTGCAGGAGTTGCGAATGCAATATGAAACCCCAGGTCCGGTCGAGCGCGACTGGTCGGACGTGATCTCCTCGACCGAGGAAATCATCAACGAGGCCCGCAATGGCCGCATGTATATCCTTGTCGATCACGAGGACCGCGAGAACGAGGGCGATCTGGTCATCCCCGCGCAGATGGTCACGCCCGATGCGATCAACTTCATGGCCACCCATGGCCGCGGGCTGATCTGTCTGGCGCTGCCGGGATCGCGCATCGACGCGCTGGGGCTGCAACTGATGAGCCCCAAGAACTCCAGCCGGCATGAGACCGCCTTCACCATGTCCATCGAGGCGCGCGAAGGTGTCACCACCGGCATCTCGGCCCATGACCGTGCCCATACCGTCGCGGTGGCCATCGATCCGACCAAGGGCGCGGTCGATATCGCGACGCCCGGCCATGTCTTTCCGCTGCGCGCCCGCGAGGGCGGCGTTCTGGTGCGCGCCGGCCATACCGAGGCCGCTGTCGATGTCTCGCGCCTTTCCGGCCTGAACGCCTCGGGGGTGATCTGCGAGATCATGAACGAGGACGGCACCATGGCGCGGCTGCCCGAACTGGTCGCCTTCGCACAACGCCACGGGCTCAAGATCGGCACGATCAGCGACCTGATCTCGTATCGCCGCCGTCATGACAACCTGATCGCCGAGCGTGCGCAGCGCGCCGTTCATTCCATCCATGGCGGCGACTGGATGATGCGGATCTTTGCCGACGAGACCTCGGGGGCCGAGCATATCGTGCTGACCAAGGGCGATCTGACCTCCGAAGGGCCGGTGCTGGTGCGCATGCATGCGCTGGATCCGCTGCATGACGTGCTGGGCATCGGCCGCGAGGATGCGGGCGATCTGTCGGCCGCGATGGGCCTGATCGCCGAAGAGGGCCGGGGGGTCGTGGTGCTGTTCCGCGATCTGGAAAAAGCCCTGCCGGCGCAGGGCGAGGTTTCGCCCCATGTGCTGCGCCAATACGGGCTGGGGGCGCAGATCCTGTCCTCGCTGGGGCTTTCCGATCTGATCGTGCTGACGAATTCGGCGCCGGTGAAGGTGGTCGGGCTTGACGCCTACGGACTTTCCATCCATTCCACGCGTCCGATTCCCAAGGGATAAGCCATGGCCGCCAGCATCGAACATTACCAATTGCCGCTTCCGGCCTTCAAGGAGGCGGTGCGCCTGCTGATCGTGGTCTCGCCCTATTACCGGCAGATCGCGGACGGCATGATCGAGGGCGCGCGGGCCGTGGCCGCCGCCGCTGGCGCAAGCGTCGATCTGGTCGAGGTGCCCGGCGCGCTGGAGATTCCCACGGCCATCGGGCTGGCCGCCGGCCGCAACCTTTATGACGGCTATGTCGCCCTGGGTTGCGTCATTCGCGGCGAGACGACGCATTACGACACGGTCTGCAATGACAGCTCGCGCGGGCTGACCCTGCTGGGCCTGCAAGGCCATTGCATCGGTAACGGCATCCTGACGGTGGAAAACACCGATCAGGCGGTGGTGCGCTCCGATCCCAAAGGCCAGAACAAGGGCGGTGGCGCCGCCGCCGCCGCGCTGCACCTGATCGCGCTGAAGCGCGGCTGGGCCGGAAAGGGCGTCGCAGCGGCCACGGGGTCGCGCGACGTGATCCGCATGGCCGGCGAAATCGACGGGCCGAGCGGCGCATGAGCGGGCAGGGCGACAACACCCCGCGCCGGTCTCCGGCTGACCGCGAGGCCCGTCAGGCCCGCGCTGCCGCCGCACGGCTTTACGCCGTGCAGGCGCTGTTCCAGATGGAGGCCTCGGGGCAATCCGCCGACCGCATCCAGCGCGAATTCCTGCATTGGCGCATCGGCCGCGAGGGCGAGGATGCCGACATGGTTTCGGCAGAGGCCGACGACAAGCTGTTTGCGCGCATCGTCGATGATGCGGTGAACTGGCAGGGCAAGATCGACCAGATGACCGACCGGGCATTGGTGGCGAAATGGCCCATCGACCGTATCGATCCGGTGCTGCGCGCGCTGTTTCGGGCGGCGGGTGCCGAGCTGGTGACCCCAAAGACGCCGCCCAAGGTGGTGATTGCCGAATATGTGCGCATCACGCAGGCGTTTTTCGCCGAGGGCCGCGAGGCGAAATTCGTCAATGCGGTGCTCGACCACATGGCGCGCGAGGCGCGTCCCGAGGCATTCTGACGCGCATGCCGGTTTTTCGTTAGGAAGCCGGCGTTTTACTGCTAGACTGGCTGGACGTGACCAGTGTCCCGGGGGTGCCCCATGCCTAAGCTTGTCCGGCTTTATATCCTGAGCATTGCCATAGGCTTCGCGCTGGCGGCGGTCTTCGTGGGTCTGCTGACGGCGCTGGACGTGGCAGGGCTTCAGCACCTGATGGGCACCACGCGCGGCGGCTGGATTGCCGTTCTGATGCTGGTGTTTTTCCATGGCATCCTGTTTTCGGGCGTCCAGTTCGCCATCCGCATCATGCTGATGGCCGAGGATGACGACCCCAAAGGTGGCCTGCGGCAGCGGATCCGCCATGTTCTGGCGCCGGTCCATGCCAGCAGCCCCGCGCGCAAGGGCTGAACCCGGCGCAAGGCGCAATCTTTCACCATTATGAGATTATCGCGCCGAGGCTGTGGGCGACCCAAGGGCCGTCCCGTTTTCATCGTTACTGCGGGGCGGTTGGGTGGCGGGAACCGCAGCGACCGTGGCAGCGCTAGTTTCCCCGAAAGCCTGGATGTCCAGGTGGGAGCCGGGTAACGGAACCAGGGCCCC
>JAGPGI010000231.1 GCA_018056045.1 Paracoccus sp. (in: a-proteobacteria) | reverse complement strand
AGCGAATCCGCCGCATGGACCGCGCGCGACATGGCCTCGGGCTGCGAGGCGCTGCGTTTTGTGCCCTTGGGCCGGCATGGGCGCGGGGTCTGGATCGATGGCGGCACGGCCCCGGACCGGATGCGGCGGCATTTGGCGGCGGTGACCCAGGGCGTCGGCGAGGCGCGGCAGGAGCTGGCGCGGATCGGCGGCTGGCGGGCGCGGGCCATGCAGGCGACCGCGCGGATCAAGGGCGACAACCCCGCCCGCGTCATCGCCGAGCTGGCCGCGCATCCCCTGCTGAGCGCCGCCATGCTGGAGGCGCAGACCGGCATCAGCCGCGACACCGCCGAGCGGCTTTTGGCGCGGCTGCGCGACATGGGCCTTGCGCGCGAGATCACCGGCGGGCGGCGGTTCCGGTTGTGGACGGCCTCGGGCTAGGAGAGCAGCGGGCTTTTGCGGGCGGTGAAGTCCTGGGCAAGGTCATAGGCGTGGCCCAGTTCCAGCAGGGCGCGGTCGGTGCGGGGGCGGGCGATGATCTGCAGGCCCATGGGCAGGCCCTCGGGGCCAAAGCCCGCGGGCACCGCCAGCACGGGCACCCCGGCAAGGCTGGGGCCGATGACCACCTCCATCCAGCGATGATATGTGTCCATCGCGCGGCCGGCGATGTTGCCGGGCCAGTGCAGATCGGCGTCGAAGGGGAAGGTTTGCGCCGTCGGCAGCACGAGGTAGTCGTAGCGTTGAAACATCGCCAGCAGCGCCTGATACCAGCTTGAGCGCGCGGTCGAGGCGGCATGGATCTGGGTGCCGGTCAGGGCGCGGCCGGTCTCGATTTCCCAGATCGCCTCGGGTTTCAGCAGGTCGCGGTCCCTGGGGTTGTCGTAAAGCGCGCCAAGGCTGCCGGCGACCAGAAAGCCGCGCAGCGTGACCCATATGTGCCAGAGCCGCTCGACCCGAAAGGGGATGCGCGCGGGTTCGACATGACAGCCAAGCGCGGTCAGGATCCCAAGCGCGGCTTCGCAGGTTTCAAGGACGCCGGGTTCGGTGGGCAGGTGGCCATCCAGATCGCCCAGCCAGCCGATGCGCGCCCCGGCGATGTCATGGCCAAGGGGGCGGGCGAATTCCGCGCCGTCACCGGGCAGGGATTGCGGCGCGCGGGGATCGTGGCCGGCCAGCGTCGAAAGCAGCATGGCAAGGTCGGCGATATTGCGGGCCATCGGGCCTTCGGTGCTGAGCTGGCTGAAGAAGATCTCGGGGGCGGGGCCCAGCGGCACCAGACCGGCCGAGGGGCGCAGACCATAGACATTGTTCCAGCCCGCCGGATTGCGCAGCGAGCCCATCATGTCGCTGCCATCGGCCACAGGCAGCATGTCGAGCGCCAGCGCCACCGCCGCGCCGCCCGAGCTGCCGCCGGCGCTGCGGCTTTGGTCCCAGGCGTTCAGCGTGGTGCCGAAAAGCGAGTTGTAGGTATGCGAGCCAAGGCCGAATTCGGGCGTGTTGGTCTTGCCGATCAGGATGGCGCCGGCGCCGCGCAACCGCTCGACCAGAATGGAATCGGCATGGGGCTGGCTGTCATGCAGCCCGCGATAACCGAAGGTGGTGGCGATGCCCGCGGTCGCGGTCAGGTCCTTGGGCGCTTGCGGAATGCCGTGCAGCCAGCCGCCCGAGCGGCCTGCGGCCAGCTCGGCATCGGCGGTCGCGGCCTCGATCATCAGCACCGCGCGCGGGCGCAGCGAGACGATGGCGTTGACGGCGGGGTTCAGCGCCTCGATCTGGTCGAGACAGGCCGTCATCACCTCGGTGCAGCTCAGCTTGCGGTCATGGATGGCGCGGCTGAGATCCAGCGCCGAGAGCGCGGTGATCTCGCGCGTGGCGGTGGCAGGGGTCGGTTTCGTCATGGCGCGGCCTCCGATTCCAGAATGATGGGTTGCGGTCAGTGTCCCCCTCCGGGCAGGGCAGGGCAATGGGGCGGGGCAAGGGGGCGGAGATCCCAAGGGCCTGTGCGATGGCTTGACCGGCCCGCCGCGCTGGCCTAACAGGGCGGCATGACCCGGACCGCGCAAACCTTTGCCAACCGCTATTATCCGCTGCCCTGAGCAGCGGAATGTCCAGTCATGCGACCGCTGTGCCCCCATCGCCAGCGGTCCCGAATCCTTCCCCCGACCGGACGCTGGCATCCATTCAGGAAATTGCCGATGTCTGATCCCCACCCGCCCCTTTCTGTCCTGATCCTTGGCTTTGGCGCCTTTGGCCGGCTGGCCGCGCGGGCGCTGGCGCCGTATCTGGCGGTCGCGATCTGCGATCCCGGCGCGGCGGCGCAGGCCGAGGCCGCCGCACTTGGCTTGCCCGTGGTCTCGCCGGCGCGGGCGGGCGGGTTCGGTATCGTGCTGCTGGCCGTGCCGGTGCCGATGCTGGGCGAATGCCTTGCCGGGATCGCGCCGCATCTGCGGCCGGGGCAGGTGGTCGTCGATGTCTGCTCGGTCAAGGAGGGGCCGGCGGCGCTGATGCGCCGGCTGCTGCCCGGGGGCGTCGAGATCCTCGCCACGCATCCGATGTTCGGTCCGCAAAGCATGCCGGGCAGTCTGGCGGGCGGGCGCATCGTCATCTGCCCGCTGCGCGGCCGGCGCTGGCGCCGGATCGCCGCCTTTCTGCGCGGCGTGCTGGGGCTGAGGGTGATCCTGACCACGCCCGAGGACCACGACCGCCACGCCGCGCTGACGCAGGGGCTGACGCATCTGCTGGCCCGCGCGCTTGAGGATTTCCAGCCCCATCCGCGCATTCGCACCCGCAGTTTCGACCTGCTCTGCGAGGCGCTGGACATGGTGCGGAGCGACGCGCCCGAGGTCTATGAGGCGGTGACCGGCGGCAATCCCCATGTCGCGGCGCTGCGCGAGCGGCTGATGCGGTCGCTGGCGGCGACCGGTCCGCAGCCGTCGCCTCAGGCGTCCGTGTCGCCGATCAGGCGGGTCAGGGCGCGGTCGAGCGCGCCTGCCTCGGGGCCAAGCTCGGCGATCAGTTCGGCCTGAAAGGCGGTGGCGATGCGGCCCAGCCGGCGCATCAGTGCCCGGCCCTCGGCGGTCAGTTCCAGCGTCACCAGCCGCCGGTCGGTGTCATGGCCGGATTTGCAAAGCAGCCCGGCCTCTTCCAGCCGCGAGGCGGCGCGGCTGACGATGGATTTGTCCAGATGCACCCTTGCATTGATGTCGCGCACGCTGACCGCGCCCGAGCGGTCCAGATGCGCCAGCACCCGCCATTCGGGAATGCTGAGCCCGGCCTCGGCGCCGTAAAGCGCGGCAAAGCGGCGGCTGATCCGGCTGGCAGCCACGCTGAGGCGATAGGGCAGGAAGCCGTCGAGATCGAAGCTCATGCGTGTCTCCGCAGTTTGGACCAGATCACCAGAGATTCGTTGCGCAGACAACAGGAACCGGGCGGCGGAGGGCGGCGCTGGTGCTTCGCGGCGGGACGCGAGGGCCGTTGCCGGGACCTCTCTCATGCGCCTGCGATGCGCAGGAATGGGTCTGGGTTCCGGCGCCGCACAAGGTGGGGAACCCGTCTGAAACGGCCGCGCATGGGCAGGATTGACTTTGCCGCGACGACGGCGGCATAATCGTTGCATATGCAATGACATCGCTGTCCGGGAGGAGGAGGCCATGGTCAGGCATGAGGCATCCGAGGGCATGATCCGGGCCACCGGCACCATGGGGACGCATGCGGGCTATATGCCCGGTTTTGGCAATGACTTCGAGACCGAGGCCCTGCCCGGCGCGCTGCCGCAGGGCATGAACAGCCCGCAGCGATGCCGCTATGGGCTTTACGGCGAGCAGCTTTCCGGCACCGCCTTTACCGCCGATCCGCCCGAGCGGACATGGTGCTATCGCATTCACCCCTCGGTCCGGCATTCGGCGCGCTATCGCCGCATCGATCTGCCCTATTGGAAGACGGCGCCGCATGTCGTCGACGGGGTGACGAGCCTGGGCCAGTATCGCTGGGACCCGCTGCCCCCTGGCGGCGACAACCTGACCTGGCTCACCGGCATGCGCACCATGACCACGGCGGGCGATGTGAACATCCAGCTTGGCATGGCGAGCCATATCTATCTGGTCACCCGCTCGATGACCGATGCCTATTTCTATTCCGCCGACAGCGAATTGCTGGTGGTGCCGCAGCAGGGGCGGCTGCGCTTTGCCACCGAACTGGGGATCATCGATCTGGCGCCGCGCGAAATCGCCATCATCCCGCGCGGCCTCGTCTATCGCGTCGAGGTTCTGGAGGGGCCCTGCCGGGGCTTTGTCTGCGAGAATTACGGGCAGAAGTTCGAATTGCCCGGCCGTGGCCCGATCGGCGCCAATTGCATGGCCAATCCGCGCGACTTCAAGATCCCGGTCGCCGCCTTCGAGGATCGCGAGGTGGCCTCGGTTCTGACCATCAAGTGGTGCGGCCAGTTCCACGAGACCGAGATCGGCCAGAGCCCGCTGGATGTGGTCGCCTGGCACGGCAATTACGCGCCCTGCAAATACGATCTGGGCAATTACTGCCCGGTGGGCGCGATCCTGTTCGACCATCCCGACCCGTCGATCTTTACCGTGCTGACCGCGCCTTCGGGGCTGCCGGGCACCGCCAATATCGACTTCGTGCTGTTTCGCGAGCGCTGGATGGTGGCCGAGAACACCTTTCGCCCGCCATGGTATCACAAGAACATCATGTCCGAGCTGATGGGCAATATTCACGGCCAGTATGACGCCAAGCCCAAGGGTTTCGTGCCCGGCGGCATGAGCCTGCACAACATGATGCTGCCGCATGGCCCGGACCGTCAGGCCTTCGAGGGGGCGTCAAAGGCCGAGCTGAAGCCCGAAAAGCTGGACAACACCATGTCCTTCATGTTCGAGACCCGCTTTCCCCAGCACCTGACCGAATTCGCCGGCAAGGAGGCGCCGCTGCAGGACGATTACATCGATTGCTGGGTGAGCCTGGAAAAGAAATTCGACGGAACGCCGGGCGGGGCGTGATCCGGGGCGTGATGGGGCGAGGGTGGCGCGGGGGGCTTTCCGCCCCCCGGACCCCCCGGGGATATTTGGGCATGAAAGAAGGGGTGGGCGATGGGGGAGCGGCCGATGCGCAGCCGGGTGGCGGCAGCCAATGCGGCGGGATGCGATTTCC
>JAGPGI010000230.1 GCA_018056045.1 Paracoccus sp. (in: a-proteobacteria) | reverse complement strand
ACCGAGCCCGCCGCGACGGCGATCACCGCATTCACGCTGACGCTGATCGCGATCTGGGTCGTGCCCAGAACCAGCGATTGCGCCAGCACGCTGCCGTGGCTGGGCTGGATGAATTGCGGCAGAAGCGACAGATACATGACCGCGATCTTGGGGTTCAAAAGGTTGGTCAGAAAGCCCATGGCGAAGAGCCGGCGCGGGCTGTCCTTTGGCAGGTCGCGGAGCTGAAAGACCGAGCGCCCGCCCGGCCGCAGCGCCTGCCATGCCAGATAGAACAGGTAAACTGCGCCCAGAAAGCGCAGACCGTCATAGGCATAGGGCACGGCCATGACGAAGGCGGTGATGCCAAAGGCCGCGCAAAGCATATAAAAGACAAAGCCAAGCGCCACGCCTCCGAGCGAGATCAGCCCCGCCGCGCGCCCCTGGCTGATCGAGCGCGAGACCAGATAGACCATGTTCGGCCCCGGTGTCAGCACCATGCCAAGGGCGATGGCGGCGAAGGCGATCAGGCTGGTGATCTCGGGCATGGGCGTCCTGTCCTGAGGGGCGCCCAATTGCTAGCCGCACGGGCAGATGCGCGGCAAGCGGTTTTCTCAGTTCATCGCGAATGTCGTGGGCAGGCTGCGATACCAGTCCACGATGGCCTGACGTTCCTCGGGCTCCATGAAGCTCACGTTGGCGGGGGGCATGGCATCGGTGACGCCGGCCTGAATATAGATTTCGCGCGCGGCGCGGGTGATGTCGTCGGGGGTTTCCAGCAAGATGCCCTTGGGCGCGGTGTGGATGCCCTCATAGCCCGGCTCGCGGGCGTGGCACATCGAACACCGGCCCATGACGGCGCCGTAGGCCGCGTCCCAGCCGGGCGCCTCGACCATGGCCTGCTGGGTGGGGGTCAGGATGCGGGCCTCGGATTCCTCGACGGTTTCGCGCAGCATCGGCGCGGTCGAGATCCACATGACGATGATGAACAGCACCGTCGTCACCGCCCATGTCCACCACGGCATTCCCTTGCGGGCATGCATGGTGTTGAAGAAATGCCGGATGGTGACGCCCATCAGAAAGATCAGCCCGGCAATGACCCAGTTATATTCATTGGCGAAGGCCAGCGGATAATGGTTCGACAGCATCAGGAAGACGACCGGCAGCGTCAGGTAGTTGTTATGGGTCGAGCGGAGCTTCGCGATCTTGCCGTATTTCGGATCGGCGGGGCGGCCGGCCTTGAGATCGGCGACCACGATGCGCTGGTTCGGCATGATGACGAAGAACACGTTCGCGGTCATGATCGTGGCGGTGAAGGCGCCCAGATGCAGCATGGTGGCGCGGCCGGTAAAGACCTGATTATAGGCCCAGCCCATGACCATCAGCAGCGCAAACAGCAACAGCATCAGCAGCGTCGGGGTCTCGCCCAGCTTCGATTTGCACAGGTTCGTATAGACCAGCCAGCCGACCGAGAGAGAGCCGGCCGAGATCAGGATCGCCTGCCAGGGCGCCAGTTCCATCTTGGCGGGGTCGATCAGAAACAGCTCGGACCCGACCCAATAGGTGACCATCAGAAGTGCCGCCCCCGAGATCCAGGTCATGTAGCTTTCCCATTTGAACCAGACCAGATGCTCGGGCATGCGCTCGGGTGCGACCAGGTATTTCTGGATATGGTAGAAGCCGCCGCCATGGACCTGCCATTCCTCGCCATGCGCGCCCTTGGGCAGGCCGGGCGCCTTTTGCAGCCCGAGATCAAGCGCCACGAAATAGAAGGACGAGCCGATCCAGCAGATGGCGGTGACGACATGCGTCCAGCGGATCGCAAAGGCGAGCCAGTCCCAGATGACGGCGAAGTCGGACATTTAGGGTCTCCCTGTTCTTTCGGGGTAGATTAGCCCGAGCGGGCAGGGCAGCACTATTCACGCATTCGCCCTTGTTGTCTTAACGGATCGTTGAAAATCTATCTATATTATTGCGGCCGGGATGGGCTTGTTGCCCGCACGCGGATATTGCCGTGAAGGTTGTCGCACTTCCGAAATGGCTTCGTGCCATAACGCCTCCCGATCCGTCATCGCGCCCGCAGGTGGCGAAAAGGTCGTCTCGTCCGGCGCTTGTCGGACCTTGAAGCATGGTGTCGAGACCGGTGCATCCGCAAGGTCCACCCGCGGCCGGACAGGGCGGGCGGACATGATCCAGCCGATGAATGCTCTTTTATGCATCAGGCGCTGAATTGCCCGTCGAAGCCGCAGGCGCAGTCCCGATTTCCAGAGCCGGCGGGCGCTTGGGCCTAGTCCAGCGAAGCCTCGAACGTATCGACCGGCAGGGTGCCCATGAAACGCTCGGCAATTTGCGAGATGACGATCTGCGGCCGGAGACGCTCGATCAGGGCGAAATCCAGACGGGTGGACCAGACGAAATGCAGATCGCGATAGGTCTCGGCCAGCATCGCCGTCAGCATGCTCGGGCGGAACTCGCTGAAGGAATCGCCAAAAAGCAGCACGGTTTCGGGGCGCGCATCTGGGCTGTCGTTCTGCATATGGACATAGCAGCCGACAAAATGCGGCTTGCCCTCGGGAAAGCCGGTCTGTTCGTTATAGCGCACCGCCTCGTTTTCGGCGACGCGCCGGGATTTTTTCCGAATCTCGGTAAAGACCGGCGTTTCCATGATCGGCGGTGTCAGCTTTCCGCCAAGATCCAGCGCTTGATGCCGGGCATTGGTCTCGCGATCCGAGAAATCCTGCGGCTCGACGCCCAGAACGGCGCAGAGCCGGCGATAGGCGGCCTGACAGCCCGCCGTGGTCCAGTGGCTGTCGGTGCGATGAAAGACCGGAATCTGTTTCGCGGCCTTGCGCAGATCGGGCAGGATATCGAGATTCACCCCGTCACCCGGCAGCAGGCTGGCCACAAGACGCGTGGGGCGGCGGTCGAAATGTGGTAATCGCAGGGTGACGAATTCGGGCAATAGCGACAGCTTGTCGGGCACCGTCATGTGAAGGTAGCGCGCGCCAAGCGCCTCGATCCGGTCACGGCGCGTGGTCAGCAGGTCGGCCCAGTTCCGCGCGTCCTCATCGGTGAAATAGCCGGGGTCGGTGTAATAGCGGTGCACCTCGTTCGAGCCGTCCCACAGGAACAGCCAGCCATCCTTGCCGATCAAAACCTCATTCTCGATCACGCCGGGTTTGTGGTGCTTTTCCGGCAGCGTGGCGCGGTCCCGGGCAAGGATCCTGTCGATCACCTCGTCATCGAATGGCAGGCCCAGCCGGTCGAAAAGCGGCCTCAGCGCCTGATTGCTGACCATATAGTCGTCATAGCGGATCTCGATGCAGCTTTCGGGATGAGCTGCGGCATAGCTGCGGAACTGGTCATCGGCGCGGGCGAAAACGGCATCATCGGCGACCGGGGCCGCGCCGCGATTGGCGGCGATGACGTGCTCGTTGTCGCGGGTGTTGAAGATCAGCAGCGCGCGCGGAAAGCGCTCGCGCAGATTGTCGCAATAGGCCGTGAATTGCTGATCGGACATCAGGTGGCGGGTCTCGGCAAAGCCCAGGATGCGGGTGCCCGGTGGCGGGCGCAGGACCTGATCGCGAAAGTCCGTGTAAAGCTGGTCGATATAGCTGGCCGCATGGATCCCGGATGCCCCGAACCAGCGCGAGCCCGGCCCCTCGGCCGAGGCGGTCAGCTGCTGCGACCTCTCGAGCCCCGTCGCCACCTGGGCCAGCTGCGCCAGAATGCCGCCATTTTCACCACGGATGCAGACGCCCTCGACGCTGTTGAGCAGCTCTTGCACCAGCGTGCCGCCGGCATGGCCATAGGTGATGACGAAGGCGTGCTTGAAGGGCGTGTCCGGGGCAGGGAGCGCGCTCCGCGGCAGCGCCACAGGCCGCGCCGCGCGCGGGCCGGGCTGCGCGGACAGGCGGGCCAGCGCGCGGAAGGCGGCATAGTTGTCGCCAAGAATCCGGTTCAGGCGGGCGATGGTTTCGGCTGAAAGCGGCAGTCCGGCATCGCTGTCCCGCAGGGCGGACATCCGGTCCCCGAACGCCTCGTGCCAGATCGGCGCGACGCCGACATGGTGGAAGACCCGCTCCATCGTCTCCTTGGGGTCTCGCGTCAGGTCCTCGCTGTCGATGACCAGAAAACGATCCCCGAAGACATTCAGGTAGCTCTGGGCCTTTTGATGATAGAGGCTGTAATTGAGGCATTGCATCAGGCTTTGCCCATGCGCGTCCGCCCGGCCGATCGCGTCCTCGAGGTCGAGAGAAAAGAACGCGTCGGCCGAAAGGTCCCGCAGGACAGGCACCCTGTTGGCCCTGCGCAGGGCATTGAAATGCGACACTGCCCGCGCCACCGGTTCGCGGGCCAGCATGATGACGCGCGCATCCGGGTTATAGGCAGCGATCCTTGCCGGCAGGCGGGGACCGTCGGCCATGTCGAAATAGCTGGAACTGGCATCCAGATAGTGCTGGCCGGAGGGCAGGTTCCGGAAATGGGCGTGATACCAGTCGGGGCCATTCGCCTCGAACAGCGAGAAATAGTCGATTGCCCGTTTCGTTCCGGCGTGAATTTCCGGATGCATGGCCATGAATTCGTGCAGGATCGACGTGCCGCCCCGCATCGTGCCGGCGATGAAGATATCGGGGCGGTTGACGTTCTGACTGCTGTGCATGTTGTGTCTGCCGCCCCTGCTTTGTGATTAACCGGCCGCCCGGCTTTGCCGTGGCTCAAGGCCGAACTGTTTTTCCAGCTCGGCAATTACCGCCTCGACGCGCTGGCGGCGGTGGCGGTGGCGGTCGGGGCCGATCAGTCCTGCCGCCTTGTTCTGCATGGCAATGATCTCGTCCAGTTGCTGGGCGTTGAAGTTCGACAGGGTGACGCTGGACTGGTGCCGGCGGTGGTAGTTTTTCGACAGCGCCGAATAGGCGATGTCGCCCTTGGCCAGCAGGTTCAGATAGACGGCCCAGTCACCGGCAAAGCGCAGGCCCTCGATTTCCTCGCGATGTTCGGCGAAGACCTCGCGCAGGGCATCAGCGCGCATGACCACGGCCGAGGCGTTCAGGATGGTGTTTTTCAGGAACAGCGCCTGTTCGATCTCGGCATGGCCGGTGCCGACATAGTTGCGGTCCCATTTTTCGGGGGCGACGTCATTGGTGTAATAGCGGTAATCGGCGGCCAGC
>JAGPGI010000009.1 GCA_018056045.1 Paracoccus sp. (in: a-proteobacteria) | reverse complement strand
TCTCGTTGCGATCCTCGCGGCGATCCGGGCGGGAATCCTCGCGGTCACGGCGACGCTCGGGCTGCTCATTGCGCCGATCCGGGGTTTCGGCGCGGGCCTCGGCCTGAGGCTCATCGGTCGCGGGGCGCTGTTCGCTGTCGTCGCGGCGGCCACGGCGGTTGCGGTCACGCTCGCCCCGCGCACCCCGGTCCCGGTCGCGATCCCGCCCGCCATGGCGGCCGTTTTCGCGCGGCGCGCGCGGCGCCTCTTGCGCGGCGGCGGAGAGCGTGAAGCCCTCGGGCAGTTCGACCCGGGGCAGGGTCTGCTTGACCAGCGATTCGATGGCGGTCAGGTATTTCTCATCCGCCGGCGTCCCGATCGAGATCGCCGTGCCCTCGCGCCCGGCGCGGCCGGTGCGGCCGATGCGGTGGACATAATCCTCGGCATGGCTGGGCAGGTCGAAATTGATCACATGGCTCACGGCCGGAATGTCCAGCCCGCGCGCTGCGACGTCCGAGGCGACCAGCAGGCGCAGCTTGCCATCGCGGAATTCGTCCAGCGTCGCCATGCGGTGGCGCTGGTCCAGATCGCCATGGATGGGGGCCGCGTCAAAGCCATGCGCTTTCAGCGATTTGGCGACGATATCCACATCGGTCTTGCGGTTGCAGAAGATGATGGCGTTTTTCAGCCCCTCGCCCTCGGCGCGGATCAGGGCGCGCAGCAGCTCGCGCTTTTGCTTGGCGGACTGGTCGCGGCGGGTGGGGGTGATCTCGACCAGCTTCTGGGTGATCGTCTCGCTGGTGGTGGCCTGACGCGCGACCTCGATCCGCTCGGGCGAATGCAGGAAGGTGTCGGTGATGCGCTCGATCTCAGGGGCCATGGTGGCGCTGAAGAACAGCGTCTGGCGGGTAAAGGGCGTCAGCTGGAAGATACGTTCGATATCGGGGATGAAGCCCATGTCGAGCATCCGGTCCGCCTCATCGACGACCATGATCTGCACGCCGGTCAGCAAGAGCTTGCCGCGTTCGAAATGATCGAGCAGCCGGCCCGGGGTGGCGATCAGCACGTCGACGCCACGGTCGATCAGCTTGTCCTGTTCGCCAAAGCTGACGCCGCCGATCAGCAGCGCCTTGGTCAGGCGCGTATGCTTGGCATAGGTGTCGAAGTTTTCCGCGACCTGCGCCGCCAGTTCGCGCGTCGGGCACAGCACCAGCGAACGCGGCATCCGCGCCCGCGCCCGGCCACGGCCCAGCAGCGTGATCATGGGAAGCGTGAAGCTTGCGGTCTTGCCGGTGCCGGTCTGGGCGATGCCAAGGACGTCGCGGCCTTCCAATGCGGGGGGAATCGCGCCGGCCTGAATCGGCGTCGGATTCTCGTAACCGGCTTCGGAAACGGCCTTCAGGACCTTGGGGTCAAGCTTCAGATCGGAAAATTTGGTCATAGGGGGCTTTCGTATCAATGCGCGGGATTGACCCGCGCCGTTCCTTGCGTCCATCGCCAGCTTGCCGGAAACCGGAAATCTGCGGCGGTTCGGGACGCAATTTCCGCACGCCCCTTGTGTTGCCTGCCGGATTGCAGACAGGCGGGGGACTAGCGGAAAAACCCGCCTGCGTCAATCTGATGCAGGATTTCTGTCATCGGGCCGTCTCTGACGGGAACGGAGGGGCCTCTGGCGGTGTTGTGCGAGGGGCAAGGTAACGCAGACGTGAGGGGTTATATGGTCACTGGGACAGATGCGCTCAATCCGATGGAAGCCTTTGCCATCGTGGGGGTCGCGGGGGTGGGCGCGCAATGGCTGGCATGGCGGTTCCGGATGCCGGCCATCGTCCTGATGCTGGTGGCCGGGCTGATTCTCGGCCCCGTCACCGGCATCTTTGTCCCCGAGCGTGACATCGGCGCGCTCTTGCATCCGATGATCTCGCTGGCGGTGGCGGTGATCCTGTTCGAAGGCGGCCTGACGCTGAACTTTCGCCAGCTGGGCGACGCACGTCCGGTGGTCAAGCGGCTGGTGCTGCTGGGCGCGCCCCTGGGCTGGCTGTTTTCGGCGCTGGCGCTGAACTGGGTCGCGGGGCTGAGCTGGGAGGCCTCGATCGTCTTTGGCGGCATCATGATCGTGACCGGCCCGACGGTGATCGCGCCGCTGTTGCGGCAGGCGCGGCTGCAGCCCCGCCCGGCGCAGGCCCTGCAATGGGAGGCCATCGTCAACGACGCGCTTGGCGCGCTGGCGGCGGTGCTTGCGGTGCTGGTGGTGCTGGTGCGGCATTCGCATCTGGATGGGGCCATGGCGGTCTGGGTGCTGGCCAAGGGCGTGGGCTTTTCCGGCATTCTGGGACTGGCGGGGGGCTATGGCATCGTCGGCGCCTTTCGCCGCAATCTGGTGCCCGAATACATGAAGGTGCCGGTGCTGTTCGTCACCGTGATCGTGGCATTTGCCGGGGCGGACATGGTCCTGCCGGAAAGCGGGCTTTTGTCGGTGACGGTGATGGGGCTGGTGATCGCGAATGCCAAGCTGCCCAGCTATACCGAGATCTACCGCTTCAAGGAAAGCGCCACGATCCTGCTGGTCTCGGGGGTGTTCATCCTCTTGGCGGCGGGGGTCGAGTTCCAGACGCTCAGGATGCTGGACTGGCGGGCGCTGGCCTTCGTGCTGGTGGTGATGCTGGTGGTGCGGCCGCTGACGGTCATGCTGTCGCTGATCGGCACCGGCCTGCCATGGAACGAAAAGCTGCTGATCGCGCTGACCGGACCGCGCGGCGTGGTGCTGGTCGCGGTCTCGGGGGTATTCGCAGAGCGGCTGGTTTCGGACGGGATCGGGGACGGGGCGATGATGGTGCCGCTGGCCTTCGTGCTGGTGATGGCGACCGTGGTGCTGAACGGCTTCACCCTGGCGCCCATGGCCCGGGCGTTGGGGCTGACGGTGGGCGAGCGGCCGGGGCTGATGATCCTTGGCGGCTCGGTCTTTGCCACCGGGCTGGCCCAGGCGCTGAAAAAGGCCGAGGTCAATGTGCTGATCGCCGATCCGAACCGCGCCCATCTTCTGACCGCGCGCGCCGTGGGCGTGCCCTATTTCCATGGCGACATCCTTTCCGAGGCGGCCGAGGACAGCATCGAGTTCATCGCCTATACGACCCTGCTCGCCGCCTCGGACAACGACGCCTACAACACGCTGGTGGCGACCGATCTGGCGCCGGAACTGGGCCGCGACGCGATCTGGCAACTGGCCCGCCACAAGGAAGAGATCGCCCGCCACGCCCTGCCCACGCAGCTGGGTGGCCAGCACGTCAACGGCAACCGCACGCTTGAGCAATATCTGGACCTGATCGCCGAGGGCTGGACCTTTCGCACCACCCGCCTGACCGACGAATATACCCTGCAGGACTGGCGCGAGGCCCGGCCCGAGGTGATCCCGCTGGTCGTCATCAATCGCGGCAGGCTGCAGTTCATCCGCGATCCGGCGCGCATCGACGGCCGGCCCGACACCCGAATCGTGTCGATGATCCCGCCCGAGACGGTCGAGAAGATCCGCCACGAGGCCGAGCTGAGCCATCGCGCCCGCGAGATCGCCCGCGTCGAGGCCCGCATCCTCCGCGATGCCGATGCCGAGGCCGAAGCCGAAGAGAAGGGCAGGCGGCCCGGGCACTGAACCCGGCCATTCCAGCGCCGTTTCCGTCCCGGTTGACGTTCCCTCATGGCAAGGGCTATCCCCGGACGATCTTACGGATGGAAGCCATGAACCTCTTTTCGGATATCCGCGCGCTGATCATCGACGCGCTTGCCCAGATGGAACAGGCGGGGGAACTGCCCGCCGGTCTTGATACCGCCGCGGTGACGGTCGAGCCGCCGCGCGATCCGGCGCATGGCGACATGGCGACCAATGCGGCCATGGTGCTGGCCAAGCCCGCCGGCAAAAAGCCCCGCGACATCGCCGAGGCGCTGGCCGCGCGGCTGGCCGCTGATCCGCGCATCACCTCGGCCGAGGTGGCGGGGCCGGGCTTTCTGAACCTGCGCCTTGCCCCTGTCGAATGGCAAAGCGTCATCCGCGCCGCGCTGACCGAGGGCGCCGATTACGGCCGCTCGGACATGGGCAAGGGGCGCAAGGTCAATGTCGAATTCGTCTCGGCCAACCCGACCGGCCCGATGCATGTCGGCCATACCCGGGGCGCGATCTTTGGCGATGCGCTGGCCAGCCTGCTGGCCTTTGCCGGCAATGACGTGACGCGCGAATATTACATCAACGATGGCGGCGCGCAGGTCGATGTGCTGGCGCGTTCGGCCTATGAACGCTACCGCGAGGCAAACGGCCTTGAGCCCGAGATCGCCGAGGGGCTTTATCCCGGCGACTACCTGATTCCGGTGGGCGAGGCGCTGAAGGCGAAATACGGCGCCAGCCTGATCGACAGGCCCGAATCCGAGTGGCTGGCCGAGATCCGCGATTTCGCCACCGAGGCGATGATGGCCATGATCCGCGAAGATCTGGCGATGCTGGGCGTCGAAATGAACGTCTATTCCAGCGAAAAGGCGCTTTACGGCACCGGCCGGATCGAGGCCGCCATCGACCGGCTGCGCAGCGCCGGCCTGATCTATCGCGGCACGCTTGAGCCGCCCAAAGGCAAGCTGCCCGAGGATTGGGAGGCGCGCGAACAGACGCTGTTCCGCTCGACCGCGCATGGCGACGATGTGGACCGGCCGATCCAGAAATCGGATGGTGCATGGACCTATTTCGCGCCCGACATCGCCTATCACTGGGACAAGATCGACCGCGGCTTTGACGAGCTGATCGACGTCTTCGGCGCCGACCATGGCGGTTACGTCAAGCGCATGAATGCGGCTGTCGCAGCGCTGTCGAATGGCCGTGTGCCGCTGGACATCAAGCTGATCCAGCTGGTCAAGCTGTTCAAGAACGGCGAGCCCTTCAAGATGTCCAAGCGCGCCGGCACCTTCGTCACCCTGCGCGACGTGGTCGAGCAGGCCGGCGCGGACGTGACACGTTTCCACATGCTGACGCGCAAGAACGACGCGGCGCTGGATTTCGACTTTGACAAGGTGCTGGAACAGTCCAAGGACAACCCGGTCTGGTATGTGCAATATGCCAGCGCGCGGGTGAATTCGGTGCTGAAAAAGGCCGCCGAGATGGGTGTCGATACCTCGGATGCGGCGCTGGCCGGGGCGGATCTCGCGCGTCTGGACCATCCTGCCGAGCTGGAACTGGCTCGCAAAGTTGCAGAATGGCCACGCATCGTCGAAATCGCCGCGCGTGCGCATGAGCCGCACCGGATCGCGTTTTTCCTTTACGATACCGCGTCTGACCTGCATTCGCTGTGGAACCGCGGCAATGACGAAACCTCGCTGCGTTTCGTGCAGGATGGCGATCCTGCCACGACGGCGGCGAAAATTGCGCTGGCACGGTCCGTCGGCGTTGTCATTTCAGCCGGTCTTGGTATCTTGGGTGTGACTCCGGCCAAAGAAATGCGCTGAAAAAGGCGTGCCCTGCCGGGGATCGAGCAGATAAACGAGCAGCGTCGGATCAACCGGCAGGCAGGCAGGAATGACGGTAGTAGATTTCCGCTCCTCGGGCGGGTTTGAAGGGTCGCAGCCGCAACGGCTGGCGCAGGACTATCCTCATGGCCATCAGGGCCATGACGAGCATTGGCAGGATGACGGTTGGAGCGACCATCACCATCACGCCTATGCCGAAGCGGTCGCTGAGGCCCCCTCGCTTCTGGGACGGCTGACGCGGCTGACGCATTATATCGGTGCGCTGGTTTCCGTCGGGCTGATCGTCATCCTTGCCGTCTGGGGCTTCAAGCTGGTGGTGCGCGATGTTTCCGGCGTGCCGGTGATCCGCGCCATCGAGGGCGCGGCCCGCACTGCGCCGGACAATCCCGGCGGCGAGTTGACCGACCGCGCCGGCCTTGCCGTCAATTCCGTTGCCGCAGGCTCCGAGGCCGCCCCCGTCGATCGCGTCGCCATCGCGCCGCAGCCGACGGCGCTGAACGGTCAGGATGTCGCCATGGGCGAGCTTGGCGCCTCGGCGCAGGAGCCCTCGCACCCGATCGAACTGCCGCTGATGGATGACGCCGCCCGTGTCATCGCCCGCCCCGACGGCGAGGTCGCGGCGCCGCTGCCCGCCGATGCCGTGGCCAACGCCACCATTTCCGATGCGCCTGCCGCCGAGGCCGCCGTGAACGAGGTCGTGACCGACCTTGCCGGCAACGAGGCCCGCGATGTCGCCATCACCACCGCGCTGGCCGAGGCCGTCGTGACCGTGCCGCCGGGCCTTGTCGCGAAATCGGACCGCCCCGCGCCGCGTCCGCGCCGTGTCGCCGCTGCGGTGACCGCCGCAGCCGCGCCAGTCGCCGCCGAACGGCCGGCTGCCGCCGAAAGCCGTCCCAGCGAGGACCGCCCCTCCGCCGCACCCGAAGCCGTGCGCGAGGCAGCTCCCGCTGCCGCCCCCGTCGCCTCGGGCTCGTCGCTGGTCCAGATCGGCGCTTTTGACAGCGATTCGCTGGCCAAGGGCGAATGGAACCGGGTGTCGGGCAAGTTCGGCGCGCTTTTCGCCGGCAAGGGCATGGTCATCCAGAAACACGAGACCAACGGCCGCGCTTTCTGGCGGCTGCGCGCCTCGGGCTTCGCCTCCAAGGACGAGGCGCGGCGCTTCTGCGCGGCGCTGATCGCCGAGGGTATCGACTGCATCCCCGCGACGGCAAAATGACCGGTGCAACGATTCTGGGCGGCATCGCCGGCCCCGACCTGACAAAGGCCGAGCGGGATTTCTTTCGCTCGGCCGATCCTTGGGGCTTCATCCTGTTTGGCCGCAATATCGACACGCCCGAACGCCTGCGCCGGTTGACCGCCGACCTGCGCGATGCGGTGGGCCGCGACGCCCCGGTGCTGATCGATCAAGAGGGCGGCCGCGTCCAGCGCATGCGCGCCCCGCATTGGACCGACTGGCCCGCGCCGCTGGACCAAGCGGCGAATGGTGATCGCGCGATCTGGCTGCATCATCACCTGCTGGCGCAAGAACTGCGCGACATGGGCATTGATGCAGATTGCGCCCCGGTTCTGGATATCGCGCGCGACGACACGCATCCCTTTCTGCGCAATCGCTGCCTTGGCTCGGACCCCGACACCGTGACCCGGCTGGGCCGCATTGCTGCCAAGGCCATGCTGGCGGCGGGCGTTCTGCCCATCGTCAAGCACATGCCGGGACATGGCCGGGCGCGGGTCGACAGCCACAAGGACCTGCCGGTGGTGGACGCGCCCCTGGCCGAGCTGATGGCCACCGATTTCGCGCCTTTCCGCGCGCTGGCCGACCTGCCGATGGCGATGACTGCGCATATTCGCTTTACCGCCATCGATGACGCGCCAGCCACGGCCTCGCGCCCGGTGATCGAGATGATCCGCCGCGATCTCGGGTTTCAGGGGCTGCTGATGTCCGACGATATCGGCATGCAGGCGCTCAGCGGGACCGTGGCCGAACGCGCCGGGGCGATCATCGCCGCCGGTTGCGATCTGGTCCTGTCCTGCAACGAGACCCTTGACCAGATGGGTGATATCGTCGCCGCGAGCGGCAACATGACCGCGCGTGCTACGGAACGCGCCGAGGCCGCGCTGGCCTTGCGCCATCAACCGCAACTGGCCGATGCCGGTGCGCTGCGGGCCGAATTGACCGCCTTGGGCGGGCTGGCGGCCTGATCTGTTGACTATGCCGGGCGTCTGGCCGATTCTGCGCGGGCTTTCCGCCCATCCCTCGCATCCGGGTTGCTGATGACCAAGGTCCCATATCTGACGCCGGTCCCCGATACGCCGCCCGAGGCGCCGCATCTGCCCGGCCTCGCGCCGCAAAGCGTCGAGGAGCGCCGCGCCGAAGAGGTGCTGGTCGTCGATGTCTCGGGCTTCGAGGGGCCTTTGGACCTTTTGCTGACGCTGTCGCGCACGCAAAAGGTCGACCTGATGCAGATCTCGGTTCTGGAACTGGCCGATCAGTATCTGGCCTTTGTCGAAGAGGCGAGGGCGCTGCGCATCGAACTGGCCGCCGATTATCTGGTCATGGCGGCATGGCTTGCCTATCTGAAATCGCGCCTTTTGCTGCCCCCCGACCCCGAGGCCGAAGGCCCCTCGGCCGAGGATATGGCCGCGCATCTGGCCTTTCAGCTGGAACGCCTGCAAGCCATGCGCGAGGCGGCGGCGCGGCTGATGGGGCGCGACAGGCTGGGGCAGGACCGCTTTCAGCGCGGCGCGCCCGAGACCGTCACCCGTGCCCGCCAGGTGGCCTGGCAGGCCGGGCTGATCGACTTGATGCGCGCTTATGCCCGGCTGCGCACCCGCGACGAATTCCGCCCCTATGCCTTTGACCGCCGTGACGTTTTTACCATGGAGCAGGCGCTGGAGCGGGTGCGCGGGCTCATCGGCTTTGCCGGTGACTGGACCGAGCTTGCCTCGTTCCTGCCCGAGGGCTGGCATGCCGACCCGGCGCGCCGCCGCTCGGCCACCGCCGCCACCTTTGCCGCGACACTGGAACTGGCACGGCAAGGCGCGCTGGAGCTGCACCAGTCCGACACTTTCGCACCGATCACCATCCGCAGGCGTCCTCCGCAATGACTTCTGACAGCCCCGAGACCGAGGCCGAAACTGCCGACCTGCAACGCTTTCCGCCGCCACCTCTGGCCGAACAGGAGCGCATGGTCGAGGCGGTGATCTTTGCCTCGGCCGCGCCGATGAGCCTGCGCGAGATTGCGGCCCGCCTGCCGGCCGGCTGCGACGCCGCCGAGGCGCTGCAGGGCCTGCGCGCCCGCTATCAGGGGCGCGGCGTCGAGCTGACCCGCGTCGGTGACGCATGGGCCTTTCGCACGGCGGGCGATCTGGGCTTTCTGATGCAGGAAAGCGTCGTGGAAAGCCGCCGCCTGTCGCGCGCCGCGACCGAGACCCTGGCCATCATCGCCTATCACCAGCCCGTCACCCGCGCCGAGATCGAAGAGATCAGGGGCGTCGCCGTCAGCCGGGGCACGCTGGACCAGCTGATCGAAATGGAATGGGTGCGCATCGGTCGCCGCCGCCAGACCCCGGGCCGGCCGGTGACCTTCGTGGTGACCGAGACCTTCCTTGACCATTTCGGGCTGGAAAGCGCCCGCGACCTGCCGGGGCTGGCCGAATTGCGGGCGGCGGGGCTGCTGGAATCGCGCCCGAATATCGAGGGCGCGACGCCGGACATGTTCCAGAAGGTCGAAGAGGACGAGGAGGGGGCAGATATCCCCGCCGATGACCTGTTCGAGGACGAGTAAAGCTCACGCTGCGATGCGGTGAGTTTGCCGGCTGGTCGATACCGGATTGGTCGCGGATCAGTCGGTGCGGAACTGCTTGGCCAGCTTCAGCCCCTGACCCTGATAATTCGAGGCGATGCCGGTGCCGTAAAGCCGCTCGGGCCGCGCCGCCATGCGCTCATAGACCAGACGGCCGACGACCTGCCCATGTTCCAGCGCAAA
This sequence comes from Paracoccus sp. (in: a-proteobacteria), assembly GCA_018056045.1. Lineage (GTDB taxonomy): Bacteria > Pseudomonadota > Alphaproteobacteria > Rhodobacterales > Rhodobacteraceae > Paracoccus. Next base: position 7,962 of record JAGPGI010000009.1, on the reverse strand, counting down.
GGGCGCCTCGTGGCAGCGCACCTCAAGGACGCCGCGCGCGCCGTGACCGGCACTGCCATGGCCGAAGCCGGGATCGAAGAAACCGGCGTAATGCACGCGGAACTCGCCGACCATGGCCAGATAGGGGGCCATCTCGGCGGCGTAATCGGGCGGGATCGCCACCGATTCGCGACTGACGAGGATATAGAAGGCGCCGGGGTCCAGAATCAGCTGGCCCTCGGTGGTGCGCAGTTCGTCCCAGAAATCCGAGGCACGATAGGCACCGATCCGGTCGAGGTCTATCACGCCGCTATGCGGGCGGGCGCGATAGCCGACCAGATCGCCCCGCGCCGGCCGCAGATCGACCGAGAAGCCCAGACCCTCGTCGATCAGCGCCTCATCTGTCACCAGCGGCTCGCGCGCGTGCAGGGCGCGCAGATCGGCATCCGACAGCACGGCCTGTCCTTGCCGCAGCCGAAGCTGGTTCAGCCGCATGCCGGGACGCACAAGGACCGAAAAGCTGCGCGGGCAGATCTCGGCATAGATCGGGCCGTCATAGCCTTCTGGCAGGCGGTCGAACTCGGTGCCTTCGTCGGTCACAAGCCGGGTCAGCAGGTCCAGCCGCCCGGTCGAGGATTTGGCGTTCGCCACGGCATCAAGGCCCTTGGGCAGGGCCAGCCGCTCCATCAGCGGGACCAGATAGACGCAGCCCTTTTCCAGCACGGCGCCGCCGCTCAGGTCCATGCGATGCATTTCGAAATCCGCCAGCCGGTCGCTGACCTTGCGCCCGCGCCCACTGAGGAACGAGGCGCGCAGCCGCCATGCGCTGCGGCCCAGCCGCAAATCAAGGCTGGCGGGCTGGATCTGTTCGGGCAGGATCGGTTGCTCGGCCGAGATGGCGCCGCTTTCGATCAGCGCCTTCAGGCTCGTATCTGGCAGGACACCGTTCACGCATACCTCCGGCGAAAAAGGGAAACGCCCATCCCCGGCAGGAGATGGGCGTTTTCGGAATGGTCGGGCCGGAGAGATTCGAACTCTCGGCCTTCCGCCCCCCAGACGGACGCGCTAACCAGGCTGCGCCACGGCCCGACGGGGGTCATATAGAGCGAAGCGTGAGCCCAGCACAAGGGGCCGCGCGCGGAAAAATTGGCCTTTGCGGGATTTGATGCGAAGCGGCCGGAACTGGCGGCATAGCGGGCGCGAAACATGCCGCTCAGCGAAGGGCGTGAAGCTGGTCGCGCAGCTCTTTTGCCTGTGCGGGCAGGGGGTTGCCCGTGAGCGCATGCGCGCGCAACGCGGCGGTGCTCGCCGCCAGACGGGCCAGCCAATGCGGTGCCGGTCGCTGGTCAAGATCGGGAAACAGCGGCAAGGCATCGCCGGTCGCGCCGGTCGGTTTGCGGCGGCGCCCGGCGGCCGGCGCGGCTTTGGCGGCCGGCGCTGCCGGCTGCGGCGCGGCGGGCGTCTCGGCCGCAGGCACCACAAGCCGCACTGCCGGGGTCGGGGCAGGGGCCGGGGTCTGGCCGGGCGATGCCTCGCCCAGCATTTCACCCAGCCGGGCGGCGCCGATTTCGCGCAGGCTGGCGCCGCGATCGGCGGTGATCAGGCGCTTGGCGCCGCGAATGCTGAGCCCTTCCTCGCGCATGACCTGGCACAGGCCGGCCGCAAGGCGAACGTCGTCAGGACGGTAATAGCGTCGCCCGTCCGCGCGCTTGACCGGGGAAAGCTGCGAGAATTGCGATTCCCAATAGCGCAGCACATGCGGCGCAACCCCTACAAGGCGCGAAACCTCGCCGATCGAGCGGAAGGCGTCGGGCGACTTGCTCATCCGCGTCAGGACCCGTTGCTGTTGCCCGCAGCCACCCGATCCTTCATCAGATGCGAGGGGCGGAACGACAGCACACGCCGTGGCGTGATCGGAACCTCTTCGCCGGTCTTGGGGTTGCGGCCGATCCGCTCGTTCTTTTCGCGCACCGAAAACGTGCCGAAGGACGAGATCTTGACCTGCTCGCCGCGCACCAGCGCATCTGAGATATGCCCCAGAACGCTTTCAACCAGTTGCGCCGATTCATGCCGGGACAAACCCACTTCGCGGAACACGGCTTCGGCCAGATCCATGCGGGTCAGGGTGCTATCGCTCATCTTGAAACCTCATTAAACGAAACAAAGCATGGTTTTTTTGTCGGCGTGAGTCAACAACCGGCCCGTGATTCTGTGCCATGGATCGGCGATTTTGTCCCGTGTTATTCGCGCCTTACTGGCAGTTCCGCGGCGGATTTCTGCTGTTGCCGATTTGACGCGCGCCAAATCGTCCCTATCTATGCAGGGAATGGCGCAATGGCTGGAGGGCTCATGGCCGGAGGATGGACGCGCGACGAGGCGGTAAACGAACAGATTGATGTCTCGACGCAGGAAGCGATCGAGCGCATGCGCCTGCGAAATGCGCGCCATGCGCTGCGCGACAGCGCCGAGTTTTGTGACGAATGCGACGAGCCGATTCCCGAGGCGCGGCGAATTGCCATGCCGGGCGTGCGGTTATGCGTTGCCTGCCAGTCGGGGCGTGACCGGGCGTGGCGGCCCTCGGCGGGGATCAACCGGCGCGGATCAAAGGATTCGCAGCTGCGCTGATCACCAGCGCAGGACGACCGAGCCCCAGGCAAGACCGCCACCGATGGCTTCGGCCACGATGACCTGACCCGGCTGCAGCCGGCCTTGCGAATTGGCGACCGACAGCGCCAGCGGAATCGAGGCGGCCGAGGTATTGCCGTGATCGGCCACTGTCAGCACGACCTTTTCCATCGGCAGGTGCATGCGTTTGGCAGTGGCCTCGATGATGCGCAGATTGGCCTGATGCGGGACCAGCCAGTCGACGTTTTCCGGCGCCAGCCCGGCCTTGTCCAGCGCGCGATGCGCGGTATCGGCCAGCTTTTCGACGGCGTGGCGAAAGACCAGATTGCCCTGCATGCGCAGGTGCCCTGCCGTGCCGGTCGAGGCGACGCCGCCATCGACATAGAGCAGGTCGCGATATTTCCCGTCGCTGTTGAGGTCGGTGGCAAGGATGCCGCGATCCTCGACCGAGCCGGCCAGTTCGGCGGCCTCAAGCACCACGGCGCCGGCGCCGTCGCCGAACAGCACGCAGGTGCCGCGATCGCTCCAGTCCATGATCCGGCTGAAGGTCTCGGCGCCAATGACGAGGATGCGCTCGGCAAGGCCCGCGCGGATCATCGCGTCGGCATTGGCCAGCGCATAGACAAAGCCGGCGCAGACCGCCTGAATGTCATAGGCGAATCCCTGTCGCATGCCGAGGCCGGCCTGCACCATGGTCGCGACCGAGGGAAAGGTCAGGTCGGGGGTCGAGGTGGCGACGATCACCGCGTCGATCTCATTGGCGTCCAGACCGGCATTTTCCAGCGCGGCGCGGCCGGCCATGATGCCCAGATCGCTGGTGCGCTGGTCGTCGGCGGCGAAATGGCGCCGCTCGATGCCGGTGCGGGCGCGGATCCATTCGTCGCTGGTTTCCAGCTTGCCCTCGAACCAGCTGTTCTCGACCACGCGTTCAGGCAGGTAGTGGCCGGTGCCCCGGACGATCGCACGCCGCATCAGGACATCCCCTCGCTTGCATTGTTGCCGTCGCTGACCTTGGCGCTCAGCTCGATATTCTGCGCGACCCGCGCCGCCAGACGATCCTGAAAGCCCGATTGCGCCAGTGTGAAGGCCAGCTTGATCGCGGCGGAAATGCCGGTCGCATCCGCCGAGCCATGCGATTTCACCACGGTGCCGTTCAGGCCCAGAAATACGCCGCCATTCACGCGGCGCGGGTCAATGCGCTTTTGCAGGCGCTTGAGCGAGGTCATCGCCAGCAGCGCCGCGAATTTCGACAGGATGGAGTTGGCGAAGGCGTCCTTCATGAACTCGCCGACCAGTTTGGCGGTGCCCTCGCCGGTCTTCAGCGCCACATTGCCGGTAAATCCGTCGGTCACGATCACGTCCACGCGCGAACTGGGCAGATCGCCGCCCTCGACAAAACCGACATATTCGAAATTGGCCGATTCGGCGATGGCGGGCAGCATTTCATGCGCCTGCTTCATCTCGGGGCGGCCCTTGTGATCCTCGGTCCCGACATTGAGCAGGCCGACACGCGGCCGCGCCAGTCCCAGACCGTTGCGGGCGTAAGACATACCCATCAGCGCATAGGTGATCAGGTCGCGCGCATCGGCGCGGATATCGGCGCCGCAATCGAGCATGACGTTGAAGCCCTGCGGATTGCGCGAGGGCCACAGGCAGGCAATGGCCGGCCGGTTCACGCCCGGCAGCTTGCGCAGGCGCATCATCGACAGCGCCATCAGCGCGCCGGTATTGCCGCAGGACACCGCCGCCAGCGCCTCGCCCGAGCGCACGGATTCAAGCGCCGACCACATCGACGTGTCGCCGCCCTTGCGCAGCACCTGGCTGGGCTTGTCATCCATGGTGACGACGCCGGTGGCGTCGCGGATGTCGCAGCGCTCGGCGAGGCCGCTGCGCCGCGCGATCAGCGCCTCGAGCTCGGCCCGGGGGCCGTGGACGATAAAGCGGATATCGGGATTCTTCTCAGCGCTTTCGGCCATGCCGGCCACGACCGTGGCCGGGCCGCGATCGCCGCCCATCGCGTCAACGGAAATTGCCAGACTGCGGCCGCTATGTGCGCGCCCATCGACGGAATTCGTGACGGAAGAAACCATATTCGCAGATGAGCGCGAGCAGCTTACGCTGCGTCGTCGTCGAGTTCGACCTCGTTGGCCTGCGCCACGACCTCACGGTCGGCGTAGTGGCCACAGGACGGGCAGACGTGATGCGGGCGCTTCAATTCGCCGCAATTCGTGCATTCGTTCGGATTGCCGGCAACCAGGGCGTCATGCGAACGGCGCATGTTGCGGCGGGACCGGGTAACTCGGTTCTGAGGGACGGCCATGTCTCAACCTCGGGTGGTTCGGGGGGCAAGCCATTGGCAGCCCCGGATTCTGTGTTTCGTGTCAAAGGCGGGCATAGGCCACTGGAGCGTTGGCCGCAAGTCGCGAATGTCGTCGCTGAGCGGGGGCCGCGGTCCGGGATTCGCCCCGCCGTTCGATTGAACGCGCGAAAATAGCCAGAAAATGTCGTTTTGCAAGTGGAAACTTGGCCGGATGCGAGAGCTCCGCGACCGCCGCGTGACGTCGCCTCCGGCGGGGATATTTGGATGAAGAAGAAGCCGCGCGGGAATCGTCCGCAGCGTCCGGCGCTCTAGCGGCCCAGCTTGGCGTGGACTTCCTCCAGATCGACCTCGGCCTTGGGGAATTTGTTGTCGGGGTCGTCGAAGTCGTATTTGAAGAGCTGGAAATCCTTTTTGTAGATTTCCCAGATCAGGTGGCGCGACAGGTCGTCGAAATAGGCCGAGACCGGGAATGCGCGCTTGGGGCCGTGGCCTTCGGATTCGTTGAAGCGCGGGGCGTCGTTGACATCCAGCCTGACCGGGGTGGGGGCGGCATCCAGCACCTTCTGCATGCCTTCGTTGAATTTCTCGGTAAAGAAGATCTGGTCGTAGTGGCCGCCATTGACGATGAAGGTGGCGATATGGCCAGACATGGCCGACCAGTGGATGTCGGGCTCCATCGGGCGGCGCCAGCGGATGGTGTCGCGGGCAAACAGCAGGAACCGGCGGAAGCTGGCGATCTGGTCGAATTCAAAGCCGTCTTCGGGGCTGCCGACGGTGACGCCGTAGCGCTGGATCAGTTGCGGCACCATATTGCCGCGGTAGCGCCGGCCATTGCGCTGGATGCCGGCGATCTTGTCGAAGAACGAGGACAGGATGCGCGCATAGGGGTTGCGCACGCAGGTGAAGGTCAGCGCCTTGTGCGCCTTGACGCTGTCCTCGATCAGTTGCTGGCTGTCGGGCTGGTTCCATTTGTGCAGCCCTTCGCTGGAATCGTGGATGTCTCCGTCGAAGTAGCGGCCATGGTCGGAATAGAACATGATCTGGCCGATCGACGAGCAGGCGCATTTGGGCACCACGCGATAGACCATGCTTTCGCTTTCGGTCATCCATGTTCCGGGAAAGCCCATGTCCTGAAATCCTTTGCACCACCGGAACGGGCGGCTTGCCCGGCCAGCCAAAATCGTTAAGCACACAAAGCAAATCAGTGACGGATATTCAACCTGTTGCATGAGCTTTCCGGCGCCGGCCGGGCGGGATAACATTCAAATGGCGCGCATTGCCTTTATTCTCTTGTGTCACAAGGACCCCAAAGGGGTCATCGCGCAGGCGCTGCGGCTGACCGCTGCCGGCGATTATGTGGCGATTCACTTTGATGCCCGCGCCAGTTCGCGCGATTATGAGCAGATCCGTCGGGCGCTGGCGGATCATCCCTCGGTCGCCTTTGCGGCACGGCGCTGGAAATGCGGCTGGGGCGAGTGGTCGCTGGTCGCCGCCACGCTGGGCGCGGTGCGCGCCGCCGTCGCGGCCTTTCCGCACGCCACGCATTTCTACATGCTCTCGGGCGATTGCATGCCGATCAAGACGGCAGAACACGCCCATGCCTTTCTGGACGCGCAGGATTGCGATTATATCGAAAGCTTTGATTTCCACAGCTCGGACTGGATCAAGACCGGCTTCAAGGACGAGCGGCTGAGCTATTACCACTGGTTCAACGAGCGCAAGAACAAGCGGCTGTTCTATGCCAGCTATGATTTGCAGAAAAGGCTGGGAATCTCGCGCCGGGCGCCGGCCGATATTCAGGTGATGATCGGCTCGCAATGGTGGTGCCTGCGCCGGCAGACCATCGAGCAGGTGCTGGCCTTTTGCGACCGCCGCCGCGACGTGCTGCGGTTCTTTGCCCGCAGCTGGATCCCCGACGAGACCTTTTTCCAGACCGTCGTGCCCCATGTCGTGCCCCGCAAGGAGATCCGTTCGCGCACGCTGACCTATCTGCTGTTCAGCGATTACGGCATGCCGGTGACCTTTTATGACGACCATTACGATCTGCTGATCGGCCAGGACCACCTGTTCGCGCGCAAGATCAGCCCAGAGGCGCTGGGTCTGCGCGCGCGTCTTGGCGCGCTTTGGGCCGCGACCGGGGTGCATTTCCCCAATTCGAACGAGGCGACGGGGCTGTTTCGCTTTCTGACCGGGCGCGGGCGCATCGGCCGGCGCTTCGGCCAGCGGTTCTGGGAAACCGAAAGCAGCCTCGGGCGCGGCCATACGCTGCTGCTTGTGGTGGCCAAGAAATGGCATGTCGCCAAGCGCCTGACCGCCGCGATCCGTGCCGAGACCTCGGTTCCGGCGGTGGATTACCTGTTCAACGAGATGTCGGCGCATCTGCCCGATCTGGGCGGGGCCGAGACATCGCTGGAAAAGCGGGACCGGCATCGGCGGGCGCTGCTGAGGCTGCTGTTCGAGCAGTTCGAATCGGATCGGCTGGTGCTGTGTCTGGACCCCTCGGCGATGTATCTGATCGAGGACTTCGTGGGCGACAAGGCCGATACCCGGCTGTTGCTGGTCGAGGCAGCCTTTGACGACGAATATGTGCGCGGCCATATCGGCCGGGTCGGGCTGGCCGGGACGCAGACCGCGCCCGATGTGGTGGATCGTCTGATCCAGACCGTCCGCGCCGATCTCGAGCACGAATCCGAGCGGTTGCGCGACATGGATTTCACCGGCTTTCACACCATCGCGCCCTGGCGCAGCCCCGAGGAGAACGCCGCCGAGCTGGCGCGCTTTCTTGACGTTCCGGAAGCGACGGCGCTGACTGTGGCAAAATCCGACCATCTGTTCAGCGACTGAGGAGCTATCCCGATGCCCGCCTATGATCCCGGCAATATCTTCGCGCGCATCCTGCGCGGCGAGATCCCCAATGACACCGTGCTGGAGACCCCGCACACGCTGGTCTTTCGCGATATCCGCCCGCAGGCGCCGGTGCATGTGCTGGTGATCCCCAAGGGCGCCTATGTCAGCTATGACGATTTCGCGGCCAATGC
>JAGPGI010000229.1 GCA_018056045.1 Paracoccus sp. (in: a-proteobacteria) | reverse complement strand
GGTTGCCAGTCCCCACCACCGCCGGCCGTTGCCAGCAGAGCCGGTCGTCCTAGCTACCCCCAAGGAGACCCGGAATGGACCGAAGCAAAATTGCCGAACAGACCGCAGAATTTGCCAGCCTGATGCAGCGGGCGCAGGAGCTTGCGCAGCGCAGCAGCGCCAGTGCCCTGGCCAAAGCGACGGGCAATGAATTCTCGGTGCTGGATTCGGGGACCGTGGCGCAGGCCTATGCGCGCGCAGGGATGAAGCTGGCGCAGAACCCCTTTGCGCTGGCCCAGTTCCAGATCGATCTTTGGGCCGACAGCGCCAAGGCCTGGGCAGGCGCATGGACGGGCGAGGGCGAGGACAGCAAGGACCGCCGCTTCCGCGATGGCCGCTGGGCCAGCGATCCGGTCAGCCGTGGCCTGCGCGACGTGCATCTGGCCATCGAAGGCGCCGCCGACCGGCTGATCGAGACCCTGCCCGAGGGTGACAAGGACAGCCTACGCGTGCGGTTCTATACCCGGCAGTTGCTCAGCGCGCTGTCGCCCAGCAATTATCTGGCGTTGAACCCCGCCGCGCGTGAGCGTTTCCTTGAAACCGATGGCCGCAGCCTGCTGGACGGGTTCCGCAACCTTCTGGACGATCTGGAACGCGGCGACGGGCGGCTGGACATCAACATGACCGACCGCGCGGCCTTCGAGGTCGGGCGCGATCTGGCCACGACGCCGGGGCAGGTGATCTATCAGAACGAATTGATCCAGTTGATTCATTACGAACCGCTGACCAAGACCCAGTTCAAGCGCCCGCTGCTGTTCGTGCCGCCCTGGATCAACAAATACTATATCTTCGACATGAAGCCCGAAAACAGCCTCGTCCGCTATATGCTGGAGCAGGGCCACAGCGTTTTCCTGATTTCATGGGTCAACCCGACCAAGCAGCACGCGGCGCTGAGCTTCGAGGATTACATGCGCCTTGGCCCGCTGACCGCGCTGGACGCGATCACCGATGCGACGGGCGAGGACGAGTTCGACATCCTCGGCTTCTGCATCGGCGGGATTCTGGTGACGGCGACGCTGGCCTATATGGCGGCCAAGGGCGACAAGCGGGTCAAGACCGCGACGACGCTGGCCACGATGGTCGATTTCACCGATGTGGGCGAGATCGGCGTTTTCATCGACCGCGACCGGCTGCAGGTTCTGCGCGAACACATGGCCGAAAAGGGCTATCTGGAAAACCACCATCTGCAGGACATGTTCTCGATGATCCGGGAAAATGACCTGATCTGGTCCTTCCACGTGATGAATTACCTGATGGGCCGCAAGCCGCCCGCCTTCGATCTGCTGTTCTGGAACGGCGACAGCACCCGCCTGCCGGCGGCCATGCTGCTGTGGTATCTGGAAAAGATCTATATCGAGAACGGCTTGCGCAAGGCCGGGCACCTGACCATGGACGGCCTGCCCATCGACATCGGCAAGATCGATATTCCCTTCTATGTCTTTGCGACGAAAGAGGATCACATCGCGCCCTGGAACTCGATCTATCCGACGACCGGCTTGCTGGGCGGTGACACGACCTTTGTTCTGGGCGGATCGGGGCATATCGCGGGGGTGATCAACCCGCCGGCAAAACGGCCGAAATACGGGTTCTGGACCAGCGCGGCTGCCTATCCGGCCGATCCGCAGGACTGGCTGACCAAGGCCGAGGCGCATCAGGGGTCGTGGTGGCCGAACTGGGCGGAGTGGATCGAAAGCCACAGCAAGGGCAAGAAGGTTCCGGCCTATGTGCCTGGTAGCGGAGCGCTGAAACCGATCGAGCCGGCACCCGGCAGCTATGTGCGGGCGGGATAATCACCTTCAGCTTCGGTCTAGATCGTTTGGGGTAAGCGCGACGGCGTGACCCTATGCAGAGATGCTTGAGGGCTGCTGGTTTCTCCATCTTTCCGCCCTACACCCTGATCGAAACGGCCAAGCTCAGCGGAGCCGATCTCAACGCTTGGCTCGCCGACACCCTCGCAAGCATACCAGACTACGAGATCACAAAGGTCGATGAACTGATGCCCTTGCTATGGAACCGGAAGCGGTCAGATCGGACGGTTTCGGCGGTGATGCCTGCCATGACTTTGCGCAAATCGTCACAGGGGTGGTACGGGCCTATCGCTGATTGGGTCGCCAAAATAACACACTTCTCATGCCCTGTGAGGTGGTGACCTTCCGTATCGAAGCCCATTATGGCGAAGGCGTCATGCAGCGCCTGCGCGCCGGCGACAGCTCCGATCTTGCGCAGGATGTGACTGATCGCAACCGGCTTCAGTTGGTGGGCGCGGCGTGTTTATTTCCACCCAGAAGTGAGCCGGATATGGAGTGACCCCCTTGATGCGGTTTGCGCCGGGGCCTGAGCCGACGGAACTGATCAGTGGTGGAGGCGGGTCAGGCCCCGGTCATGCGCGAGGACACGGCCCGCCTGGACGACGACGCGCGGCGGGCGCGGCGCTTGCCCCTTGACCGGCAGAGGCAGGGATGCGTGGCGGATGAAACAGACAGAAACATCGTCGGGTCGGGGGTGAGCCGGGCCTGCCCGGTCGATCCCCCGGCACGGCCACCGTTCATCCTGGACCGCGCGTCGGCTCGGGCCTCCATCGATCTTCCTGGCCGCAGGCTGCCCGCGTGAGCGACTGGATGGAACGGCAAAGTGGCGGCTTGCGCCGCCCCTGCCGTTCACTCCTGGTCGTCGTCCCGTTTCGGGAAGGCGACCATATCGACGGCGGGGAACATGTTGTGGCGGACCTGAATGGAGGTGATCTCGCCGGCGGCATTGCGGTTGATAAAGAGGACACCGCAGCTGTCCCAGAAGTTCTTGCCGTCTTTCTCGCCGGTTTTCACGCGGAGCTTCATGCTTTCGTTGGCCATTTGGTTTTCCTTTCCTGCTTGGCGTTTCGATGAAATTTCCGGGACGGGGCAGGAAGAGCGCCGGTCAATGAGGAATTTGATGGTGTGGACACCCTCCACCCCCAACTTCACCCTTGGGGAGAAATTCGAGGGCAGAGGAGGAAAGAATGTCCGTACTGATAATTGGCGTAGATATCGCGAAACGGTTTTTCCAGGTGCACGTGATCGACGGGAGTGACCAGGTGCTTACGAACAGAAAGCTGCGACGATCCGAGTTTCTGGCCTTTTTCGAAGATCTGCCCCCCAGCCTGATTGGTATGGAATCCTGCGGCGCGGCCCATCACTGGGCCCGGTAACTGATCGCACTGGGCCATGAGGTCAAACTGATGACCCCGAAATACGTAAAGCCCTACGTCAAGCGCGGCAAGAACGACGCCGTCGATGCCGAGGCAATCTGCGAAGCCGTCACACGCCCGACCATGCGTTTCGTCGCAGTGAAATCGGTTGATCAGCAATCGGTGCTGATGATCCATCGCACCCGGTCCTTGCTGATCCGTCAGCGGACCATGCTGGTGAATGCCCTGCGCGGCCATCTGGCCGAACTTGGCATTGTCGCTGAGACGCCGGATGGAGGCGATGCTCGCGATTACGCTGCCGGCGATGAGTTCCTTCGCGTCGGAGCGAACAAGGCGCGGGTGACACAGAGCGAGGTCATTGGCAGCCCGTCCAACACGATTATTCAAGGCACGCTGATCGAAGCGACGCTGGAAACGGCCATAAGCAGCCAATTGCCCGGCAATGTCGCGGCCAATGTCAGCTATGATGTGTGGTCGATGGACATGAGCCAGGTCCTGATCCCGCGTGGTTCCAAACTCTATGGCCGATATAATTCGCAGATCGAGCGTGGGCAGCGCCGGGTGATGATCGCTTGGGACCGTCTGGTGACCGCGGATGGCCAATCCGTGCAACTCGAAGGTTATGGCACAGACCGCATCGGCCGGGCAGGCATGACCGGCAAGCAATAATCACACTCTGGCCCGCTTCGGGTCGGCCGCGGCCGTGTCGATCATCGGCGCGCTGCCTTACATTGCCGTCTCCGGCATCGAGGAGAATGGTGGCAGCGAAACCACGCGCGATACGGTCGAGAGCGTCGGCCAGGATGCATCCGAAGCACTCGATAATGTCATGGCCGAATATCTCGATATTCCGGCGACGATCTCAGTCGACCAGGGTGCGGTGGTCATGGTTCGGGTCAATACTGATCTTGAGATGTTCTGATGGCTGGCTATCTCGATCATTACCTGAAGCGCCTCGATATGATCCTGGGCGAGCCTCTGACGATCGAACTGGTGATCAATGGCGATGCCGGTCTCTGGGTTGAAAAGGCCGGATCGGCTAATATGAGCCGCTTCGACGGGATCAGCCTGAATCGATCGGAAGTGACCGATCTGGCCGGACAGATCGCGCGATCCGCCGAGCAGCCGCTGACGGCTTTGTCGCCGATGATTTCCACAACGGTGCCTTATCGCGGGGCGACGCTGCGGGTGCAGGCGATCATCGCGCCGGCGGCTTTCGGCGGGACGATCCTGTCGTTCAGGGTCTTCCGGCAGCGTCTGCCAAGCGAGGAACCGAAGAAATTCGGTTTCCTGCGCCAGCAGGGCATTTCGCTGGAAACCGATAGGCTGGCAAAGATCGAGAAGATTCATATCCGCTGCAGACCCACGAGATGCTGTTCGATGCCCACTGGCACGCGTTCCGTGTGTTCGGCGGCGTGCGTGAACGCGGCATCTACGACAACATGAAGACGGCGGTGGATCGTGTCGGCCGTGGCAAGGAGCGGCAGGTCAACCTCCGCTTCCTGGCCACGGCCAATCACTATGTCTTCGAGCCGGAGTTCTGCAATCCGGCAGCGGGTTGGGAGAAGGGACAGGTCGAGAAGAACGTTCAGGACTCCCGCCATCAGGTTTTACAAGGGATGCCGGGCTTTCCCGACCTTGCCACGATGAACACCTGGCTGGAACAGCGCTGCCTGGATGTGTGGCAAGAGACCCCGCACGGCACGCTGCCCGGCACCATCGCCGATGTCTGGGCTGAGGAGCGGGCCGCATTGATGCCCCTGCCGTCGGCTTTTGACGGCTTCATCGAACTCAGCAAGCGTGTCTCGCCCAAGCGGTGCGCGGGTCGGCTGCCTGTCGAGGCGGCCGGGCAGCGCGATCCCGTTGGCGCCCAGAACCTCCTGGACCAGCGAGGTCGCATCCGCGGGATCGAGGGCACGAGACTTCACAAGCGCCCG
>JAGPGI010000008.1 GCA_018056045.1 Paracoccus sp. (in: a-proteobacteria) | reverse complement strand
GAAGGCCCTGCGGATGGGCGAGTGCTTCCATTTTCCCGATCAATGGAAATCCCGACTCGGAAACAGCTTCCGTGCCTGTTCGCGGGGATGGCGCGCTGTTGGTCTCCTGCTGCCGCCAGTCGGGCGCCTGGTTTCATCGGCGCGACCGTCGTTGGGCGGGATCAGGACGGGGCGGCCCAGAGTGGCCAGCAGAGGGGAAACATCCTCGACCCTCTCGGCGATCAGATGGGTGACCGGGCCATCGCGCTCGATCCGGCCGGTCACGCTCACGAGCCGCCCGGCGATCACCGCCTTGCGAAAGGTCTCGTAGACCTTCTTCCAGACCACGACATTGGCTGTGCCGGTCTCGTCCTCCAGAGTGAGGAAAATGACGCCCGACGCCGTGCCGGGGCGCTGCCGGGTGATGACAAGGCCGGTGACTGTGATGCGGCCACTGGCCTGTGGCAGGCGATCATGGGCCAGGCTTTCGGTCAGGCGCGGTCGCAACAGCTCCATCGGATGGGCGCGAAGACTGAGCCGCAGCGACAGGTAATCCTCGATCACCTCCTGACCCAGGGTCATCTGGGGCAGCTTGACGTCGGGTTCGGCAGCTCCCTCGCCGTCGGAGCCAAAGAGGGGCAGCGGCGCAGGGGCTTTCAGCGCCTTGGCTGCCCACAGAGAGTCTCGGCGATTGAGACCGATGGCGGCAAAAGCATCAGCCTCGGCGAGCCGTTCCAGCGCATCGGCGTGCACGCCCGCCCGGCGCCACAGGCTTTCGACATCGGGATAGCCGTTACCGCGCGCGGCTGCGATCCAGATGGCGTCCTCTTCCCTCATCCCCTTGATCTGCCGGAAGCCGAGCCGCAGGGCCAGCGCCCCATCGGGGCGCGGTTCCAACGTGCAGTCCCAGAACGAGTGGTTGACCGAAATGGGCCGCACCTCCACTCCATGATCGCGGGCGTCGCGGACCAGCTGTGCAGGTGCATAGAAGCCCATCGGCTGCGAATTCAGAAGCGCGCAGGTGAAGACCGCCTGATGGTGGCATTTCAGCCAGGCGGAAATATAGACCAGCCGCGCAAAGCTGGCGGCGTGGCTCTCGGGAAAACCATAGCTGCCGAACCCCTCGATCTGGGCAAAGCAGCGCGCCGCAAAATCGGCGTCATAACCCCGCGCGAGCATTCCGCTGACAAAGCGGTCGCGGAACGAACCGATGGTGCCCATGCGTTTGAAGGTGGCAAGCGACCGACGCAGGCGGTCAGCCTCGGACGGGGTGAAGCCTGCCGCGACAACGGCGATTTGCATCGCCTGTTCCTGAAACAGCGGCACACCATAGGTGCGGCCCAGAACCTCCATCATCGCGGGACCGAGATCTTCGACCTTTTCGCGCCCCATGCGGCGGTTGATGAAGGGATGCACCATGCCGCCCTGAATCGGGCCGGGGCGGACGATGGCGACCTCGCAGACCAGGTCATAGAATTTGCGCGGCCGCATCCGGGGCAGGAAGTTCAATTGCGCCCGGCTTTCGACCTGAAAGACCCCGATCGCATCGGCGCGGCAGAGCATATCGTAGATCGACGGATCCTCGGGCGGCACATTGGCCAGCGTCAGCTGCTGCCCGCGATGCTCATCCAGAAGCGCAAACGCCTTGTGAATGCAGGTCAGCATGCCAAGCGCCAGAATATCGACCTTCAGAAGGCCAAGCGCGTCGATGTCGTCCTTGTCCCATTCGATGATGGTGCGGTCGTCCATCGCCGCATTTTCAATTGGGCAAAGTTCGTCCAGACGGCCTTTGGTGATAACAAAGCCGCCTACGTGTTGCGAAAGATGGCGAGGAAAGCCGATGATCTCGCCGATCAGTCGCACGGCCAGTTGCACGCGGCGGTCGGCAAGCGATAGGCCCGCATCGCGCAGCCGGTCCTCGCCGGGGGGGGGCGAGGACCAGCCCCAGATTTGCCCGGAAAGCCGCGCGATCACGTCCTGCGACAATCCCATGACCTTGCCAACCTCGCGGATGGCGGCGCGGCTGCGGAAATGGATCACCGTTGCGGTCAGGCCGGCACGCTCGCGGCCATAGCGGGCATAGATCCACTGGATCACCTCCTCGCGGCGTTCGTGTTCGAAATCCACGTCGATATCCGGCGGTTCGCCCCGCTCCTTGGAGATGAAACGCTCGAAGATCAGGGTGATCGACTCGGGCGGCACCTCGGTAATGCCCAGAAGATAGCAGACCACCGAATTGGCGGCGGAGCCGCGCCCCTGACAGAGGATGCCCTTCGATCTGGCGAACTGCACGATGTCGTGGACGGTCAGGAAATAGGGGGCGTAGTACACCTCGCGGATCAGGGTCAGTTCCTTTTCCACGCGATGCACGATCTTTGGCGGCGCACCAGAAGGGTAGCGCCAGTGAAGACCTTCGCGCGCCAGCCGTTCCAGCCGGTCCTGCGCTGGCTCGTTCTCCGATTCATCGGGATATTGATAACGCAGGTCGCTGAGGCGAAAGGCGCAACGGTCGGCAATCTCCAGCGTGCGGCGCAGCGCGGCGGGGTGGCGGTGAAACATCTTCGCCATCTCGGCGCCGGATTTCAGACGGCGCTCGCCATTTACCAGCCGGTGTTCGCCGATAGCGTCGATGGTGCAGCCAAGGCGCATGCAGGTCAGCACATCGGCCAGGGGGCGACGGGCGGAACGGTGCATCAGCACATCGCCCACAGCGACCATCGGCTGGCTCACCTCCTGCGCCAGAATGCCGATCCGGTCGAAACGGATCTGATCCCGGCCGTCATAGCGCGGGGCGGCCCCCAGGAAGCACTGACCGGGGAAGGCGCGACCGATGGCGCGAAGATCGCCGCGGGTGCTTTTCGGGCCGGGATCGTCCAGCGGGTCGGGCGAAAGGGCGATCAGCACCATGCCCTTGCCCCATTCGACCAGATCGGCGCGTTGCAGGTGACATTCGCCCTTGGCCGCGCGCCGCTTGCCAATCGACAGAAGCCGGGTCAGGCGCGACCAGGCGGCAAGATCGGTGGGCAGGGCCAGCCATTCCACGGCGGAGTCAGTCAGCACCAGACGCGCCCCGGCGATCAGTTTCGGCAGCGGCGCGTCCGACATGGCGGGGGCATCAGTCTGTCCGGTGAAATGCGGCACGGTCTGGCGGCTGGAATGGTCCGTCACGCGCTGCGAGCGGATGATTGGGCCCGCCTCTGCCGCCGCGGTCCGCGCCTCGTCGCGCAGACGCGCCAGTTCCTTCAGCGCGGAGAAGGCCCGCACCACGCCTGCCACCGAATTGCGATCGGTGATGGCGATGGCACTCAGCCCCAGTTCTGCCGCCCGCGATACCAGTTCCTCTGGATGCGAGGCGCCGGTCAGGAAGGTGAAGTTCGATGTGACGCAAAGTTCGGCGTAGGGAATCATGCGAACTCCCCCTGTACGTGCCAGTTCTGCGCCCCTCCGGGCGCGGGCCAGTCCGGGGTTTGCGGGGTGTGAAACAGCCAGAGCCGCGGCCCTTCCCGGGTTTCGATCCGCCAGTAATCGCGCAGGCCCGACCGCCAGGCGGGATCGTCGAACCACCATTCCGGCGTGATGCGTTCTGGGCCCAGCGCGCGCAGCGTGGTGAAGCGCATGCGCCGCCAACGGAAACTCGCGGGCGGGTTGCCCGAGGCGGCGGTCACCGGCTCGGGCGGAAACAGGGAGATCGGCCGCGCCGCCCCCCCGCGATGCGGGATCGGTTCGGATGCGGAATAAGCAGCCGGGGCCAAGAGGAAACTGCGCTCAGGGATCAGGCTGGTTGCAGGCAACAGCCGCAGCACCCGGTCAAAGCCGATGCGGTTGCCGACAGAGGACAGAAGATCAGCCAACGCATCGTCGTGCCGGATCGCCTGGCCGCCACCAATCTGTTCCGGCGCAAGGGCCTCTGTCACCGGGGCAGTCAGGCGAAGGGCATCAATGCCGAAACCGGCATCCACCTCGTCCACGCCCTTGGCAAACAGCGCAACGATGCGGGCCGCGTCGCGCATCGGGCGGGCGAGACCGATCTCGACCTGTGAAGATTGGCGATCAACTCGGCGCAGCTCCAACCGGACCCGGCGTGCGCCCATCCGATGCTGGGCGAGTTTGGCGCAGAGCCGGTCCAGCAGGCGCTCCAGCCCCGCCATGACATCGGATTGCAGCCCGATCGGTTCGGGGAGCGTCATCCGCACCCCAAAATGCGGGGCGTCCGGTTCCGCTGCAACGGGCTCGTCCCGCTGCCCGAGCGCCTGATCCAGCCGCAGAACCAGCCCTTGCCCGAAGCGGCGGGCCAGAGGCGCGCGCGGCAAATGTGCCAAATCGGCAATACGTGCCAGACCCACCCGCGCCAGCGCCTCGGCCGTTTCAGGATTCGCTCTGAGGGCTGTCACCGGCAAGCGACCGATTCCCTCGATCAGTCGCCCGTCAGGCACGATGCCGCCGCCGTTACGAGCCAGCGCATGGGCTGCGCCTCGGGTTCCTGCTATGGCGCTTTCCGGATGCAGGCCCGCCCGCGTCAGTCGCGCGTGCAAGTCCTCGCGCAAATCGGCTTCGCCGCCAAACAGATGCGGCACGCCCGAGATATCGGCCAAAAGACCGTCCGCGCCATCCGTGGCAATCATGGGGGCATAGCGGCTGGCCCAGCGGCGCAAGGACACCAGCGCCGCCGCCTCACGCGCCAGATCAGCGGGGCGGATGGCAAGATCGGGACAGATCGCGCGGGCATCGGCCAGTGCCATGCCGCGATGCAGGCCGCGGGCCGTGGCGGCGGGGTTCAGGCAATGCAGATGATCGGCATTGCCCGAGCGCAGGCTCAGGGCAAGGGGCCCTTCAACCGGGCGGTTCCGCAGGCTGATGTCGCTGCCCAGCCTCGGAAACCAGATGGACAGCAGCCGTCGCGCCATTCCAGTTCACAATCCAACTTCCGCAAGTTCCCTTTTTGTTCTTATTAAGGGTCCAGCAATGCAGAGTCGAGTCCGCCGCCGGGCTTGCTACGGGGGCACAGGCCCAGCGCGTTTCGGTGGCATTGCTGCCCGCGCCTTCGCGGATCAGCATCAGGCCGGTGGTCCGCCCGGCCTCGGCCGCCAGTTGCAGGCGACGCCCGGCGGTCAGCGACAGGGGCTTTTCCGGTTCGGCGATGACAAGGCCGACGGGAGCCGAGCGCAGTGCCTCCTCGATGCACCACAGCAGATCGGTCTCGCCCTCGGCGCGGAACAGGTGCAGCCGTTCGCCGACACCTTTCGGCAACCCGCGCAGCATCGGCAGTTCCGGCACATGGGCGGGCAGGATCCAGACCAGCGGGCCGGGATGCCGCACCGCCTGAAACAGCGCAAAGGTTCGGCGACCGCGGCCTTCGGCTTCATGCACACGTCGCCCACAAAGGTCGAATTCGTCGGCGTGGGCCAGTTCAGGGCGCAAGGTCTCAGGCCGCATCTTCCCGCACTCCCTCCGCCACGATCTGCAGCGTACCGTCGGGCAGGGGGCGTTGCAGCGGCAGGGCCTCGGCCACCGGTGCAGTCAGCCAGCGCCGCCACTCCTCGGGCCTGGTCAGGATCACCGGCATCGCCTTGGGATGGATCTTCGCGACCTCGGCATTGGGTGGGCAGGTCAGAAAGCCGAACAGCTCTGCCGTTACCTCGCCCTCCTTCAGCTTGCGCACCGAGGTCCATTCGGTGCGGATGCCCGCGAAGAAGGCCAGGGGGCGATACTGGCCAAGCGCGAACCAAACCGGATGGTTGCGGGGTGCGCCCGGGCGGCTGTCGATCTCGGAAAAGCTGGTGAAGGGGACGAGGCAGCGATGCTCCACCCCGAGCCAGCGTCTCCAATGGGCCGAAGCGACATTGCGAATATTGGTGACGCCCGGATCGGTGCGCTTGCCTGCCAGAAACACCTGCGGTGTCGGCATACCCCAGCGCGCCATGGTCAATTGCCAGCCACCCTGTGTCCCGTGCCGGATGATCGGCGCGGGATAGTCGGGGAAGATTCCGGTCATGGGTGGCAGGTTGCCGGTCAGATCGACCAAGTCCTCGTCATCCCCGCGCATGTCGTCAAAGACATGGCGCATGGCGTCCTGGCTCTTGGTCTGGGAATACAAATTACACATGCGAAGGTCCGGGAATCATAAAGACAGGATGGAACATTGCCAGAACAGAGACTTCGGGGAAAGCGTGGTTCAGATTTCGGCCTGATCCAAGGTGCAGATTTGTGCCCATCGCCGCAGGGGACAGATGCCGCTTAGCTGTGCAACCATTCCGGCGCAGCGAATCCCTGCCGCTTTTTGAAACCGTGAACCCGTGATCCGGGCCGGGCGATGCGCCGCGGTCGAGGCGTTCGGCGCTTCCCGTTCTGATGTCGCCTGGCCCGGGCTTCACACGAGCTGGTTCTCCACCAAGCCGGATCAGAAGTCCGTCTCGACGTAGACCCCGGCGCAGTCGTAGGCGACGGCGGCGGCTGTCGCGCCGGTGTTCATGAACAGCCGTGGGGATAGGAATTGCGTCGTGGCTGGCAGGTCGGCGGTGATCTCCTGCTCGAACACCGCGCCTGAGACCTCGTCGACCACCCGCACCCAGACAGAGCTTCCGTTCGGAGGCGCGGCGATGAACAGCGTCAGCACTCCGCCTGTGGCGATACCGAAACTCGCGCCCAAGTCGGTCAGCGTCGGCGCCCCGGTGCCGTCATTCGCGACCAGCTGCCAACGGGTGTGCGTCCCGCGCTGGAAGCCGATGCCAATGCAGTTGATGGCTGCGGCCAGTGTCAGGGTGGTGGCAAGGGCTGCCGTTGAACCATAGAGGCCGAAGAAGCCCATGCCCGTCGCCTGCAGTGTCGTGAGCGAAATCCTGGTGACGAAGGTCCAGCCGCCCAAGCCCGCCGCGTTGCCGCGCCAGCAGGCCCAGCCTGCGGAGCGCTGGTCGGCGACCGAGTCCACGACGGCCGCCGAGGTCAGACGCCAGCGCCGCATCGAGGCGGCGAGGTTCGTCGCGGCGAGGGTCGGGTGCGAGACGGTGCCGACCGAGGTGATCGGCAGGCCTTCGGTCGTGATCGTGGTGCTGACCGAGGGCGACCAGTTTGCGATCCGGTTCACCCCGAAGTGCGGCTGCAAGGGGAAATCCCGTCCCGAGGGACGCATGACGTCGATCCACGGCGCTCCGGCGCGGTTGCGGGCATAGACCGATGCCTTGCCTGCGGGCGGCGGGGTTGGCGCGGCCGCCAGTCCCGGCAATACCGTCGGCTGCGGCAGTTCCACTTGGCCGCTGGTGCGGTCGATCCGGATCGCGTCGAAGAACGTGGATCCGTCAGGGCTGACCTTGAAGCTGAAATCGTCGTTGCCGAGCAAGCCAATCAGCGCCCGCGCCGAAAACCCGGTCTTGAAGGCGAAAGCTGCATCGTTTCCGGCGGCCGCCTTGTTGACGGTGGCCTCGATGCCTGCGCCTGCGTTGTTGAACAGCAGTGCCGGAGTGTTGACCGAAACCCGGTTGTAACTGTCCGCCGTGGCCCCGCCGAGGCCGAGAAGCTGAGCAGTCAGGTTCGCCTGCGGCATGCCGACCTGCGTGACCGCATTGGCGAAGGTGACCGTGGGCGTGTTCACCACCGTCGTGCCGCCTGCGCCAGCCGTCGCAGAGCCGATGTTCACGACCGTGGTCGATCCGGAGGCGCCGCCGGTGCCGAGGTTCACGGTCTTGGTGACGCCGGTGGTCGTCGCCCCGGTGCCCATTCCGTAGGTCGCGGTCGTCGTGGCCGTGCCGATGCTGGCGGACGCTGCCGAGACGGTGACCGTGCCCGAGGCGGTCAGAGTCCCCGAAAACGTCTTGTTGCCCGTGAAGGTCTGGGTGCCTGCAAGGATTGCCAGTTCAGAGGAGGTGTTGGGCAGGGTGAAACTCCGCGTGGTGCCGGTGCTGATCCCCGCCAGCGAGAATGTCGCCTTCTTCGTTGGGTCCGCATCGTTCACCAGGCTGAACACGGCATCGGAGACGTCGCGCGGCTCGCCCACGACCTCCCAGACGCTGCCGCTCCAGACGAGGAACAGCCCCTCGGCCGCGACCCAGACCATCCAGCCGGTGCGAGGAACGAGGCGGATCCACGCGCCGTCAACCCAGAAGGCCACGTTCAAGTCCCACCCAGCCCAGAGGCCGGTCGCGCCGGAGGCCACCAGATGGCGGTTGCCGTCTGCCGGGCTGGCCGGGGGCGCGGTGCGCGTGCGGTCGAGGACCGAGAGCTGCACCATGGCGTCGAGCAGGCGCAGCGCCTCGTTGTGGCTGACGTGCTTCTGCGCCTGGGCGGCCAGAAGATACGGCAGGCCCAGATGGGTCGTGGTGTCGGACATGGGGATTCCCGTGGATTGGGATCAGAATTGCAGCGTGACCGCGGCGGGCGTGCCGCGGCCGAGGCGGTTCGAGAGCTGGAAGATGCGGATGGCCAGCGTCTGCCCCGGCCCGAGCGGCGCGCCCCAATCAGTGGTCTGCTGGGCGGCGGCGTAGAGGACGGAGGTCGTGCTGCTGGTCAGAGTGCGCTTGATCGCAGCCCCGTCGAGGATCTGGACGTCGTAGCTTTCCAGGTCCTCTGCCAAGGGTACCTCGACCTGCTCCCAGGCATCGGCGACCAGCGCGCGGGACCGTCGTGTCCAGCGGATGGTCAGATCGCCCGTGTTGCGGGCCGTTCGCCACGGCTGTTCGGCATGCACCGGCGCGAAGGGGACAAGCCCCCGGCCGGAGGGGGCGAAGCCCAGCGCGGCATAGCTTGCGTCACTGACGGCCCGTGCCGCAGGGCCGATGCGCCAGTTCCAAGGCAGACCGAGGTCGGCTTCGGCGATGGGCAGCGATGACAGCGCGGTGTCCAGGACCACAACCCGCGCCCCAGCCGGTGCCGGGGTGCCCATCGCGTATTCCGTCCCGCGCTGGCCACGCAGCAGGCGGGTCAGGCGATAGCGGCCGGGGGCGATGAGTTCCGCCGCGCCTGCCTGGATGATCTCCCACACCCCTGCTGCCGCCTCGACCGCCAGCGCATTGACCCCGCCGAACAGCGCAACGTCCGTCACGCTCTCCAGCGTTCCGGACAGCA
Source organism: Paracoccus sp. (in: a-proteobacteria) (assembly GCA_018056045.1). GTDB lineage: Bacteria > Pseudomonadota > Alphaproteobacteria > Rhodobacterales > Rhodobacteraceae > Paracoccus. The sequence goes on along the minus strand of JAGPGI010000008.1, from coordinate 8,446 downwards.
GATCGACGACCAGCGCGTTGCCCAGATCGAAGCGCGAGGTCGGCCCCGGAAAGAAGTCGAAGGCCAGCGTGCCGATCCGCGCCCGACTACCGAAGGTCGTCAGCAACGCGAAGCCATCCGTGGAGGCGCTGCGGAACACGGCGATCTCGCCCGGCCAGGGACTGGCATGGGCCGCGATCAGGGGCCGATGTGCGGGCTGGTCTTCGCTGATCTGCGGCAGGTCAAGCATCACCACTTCCGGCGTCCCGAAGACGACGGGGCTGGCCAGCGAAGCGGGCCGGGGATCGCCGGGCGGCAGATCGTAGGCGGCGCGGTCCTGGCGGACAGCCTCGATCCCGCGCGCCTCGGCATCGGCGACGGAGACGAGGCGGAACTCGACCTCACGGCCATCATGCGCCAGCCGGATGACGTCGGCGGGATCGAGGGCTAGCCGCGAGGGCGGCAGGCGGAAGGTGGCGCTCTCCCGGCCGATCCAGGCTTCCATCAGCGCGCGGCGGCAGCGGCGTTCGGCCTCTTCGGGCGGGATCGCCATCGGGAAACTTTCCGAGGCAATGCGCGTGGTGTCGACCGTGATACGGCGGGCCTCGACAAGCGCTGCGTCATAATCCTCGTCCGCGCGGGCGACCTGCCATTTCAGCGCCTGGGGCAGTTCGGTCTCCTGGCCGCGGGTCAGCTCGAAGGCCTCGCCCTCGCGGCTTGCGACGAGATCGTCGATGGTGAGCGTCGCAACCGAGGCGCGGCCGCGCATGACGAAGCGGATCACGCCCTCCGTTTCGATGGCATCGAACCCGAAGTGGCGGGCCAAGGTGGAAATCGAGGCGCGGGGGCTTTCGAGTGCCCCGATCACATAGCCCTCGACCGCGCCCCAGAGGCCCGAGACGTCGATCAGGCTTTCCGCCAGCCCAGCGCGCAGGCAGAGATGGCGCACGAGGGCCGGCAGCGACACCGCGCCGAGCCGTCCGGTCAGCCAGTGACCGAGCCGCCAGTTCGGGCCGTCTGTCCAGGTGCCGGTCAGCTCCGGAAAGAACGGATAGGGCCGCGCGTCCCAGGTCCAGGCGGCGCATTCGGGGACATGGACCATCCGGCCGCCGTAGACGGATGACGTCGGGTTGTTCGCGCCCTGACCCCACCAGAGGTAGCTGGCCTCGAGGTAGGCGCGTTGGATCGCGTCGTCGCGCCAGCCTCGCGAGAAATGCGGCGTGAAGCTCTCCGACGACTTCGGGTCGAAGAACACGTTGGGCTGGTTGGTGCCCCGGTCGATGGCCGGACAGCCGAGCTCGGTGAACCAGATCGGCTTCGACTCCGGCACCCACGCCGTCGGTGTGCCGCTCTCCACCCCACCCGGGCGATTGTAGTGCGGGTTCGACCACCAGGCGCGCAGGTCCTTGTAGCGGAACACCCACGGCTTGGCCGCCGCGCCATCGGTGATCGGGGTGCGGACCTGCGCGGATCTGTCGGCGGCAGAGGCATAGAACCAGTCGAAGCCTTCGCCGCCCGCGATGTTCCTCTGCAGATAGGTCCGGTCATAGATCGCAGGCCAGCCCTCGGCCGCGTCGGCATGCTCGAACCCGTCCCGCCAGTCGGAGAGCGGCATGTAATTGTCGATCGCGATGAAATCGATGTTGGCATCCGACCAGAGCGGGTCGAGGTGGAAGAACACGTCGCCGCTGCCGTCGCCCGGCTGGTGCCCGAAGTATTCCGACCAGTCGGCGGCGTAGCCGATCTTGGTGCCGGACCCGAGGATCGAGCGCACATCGGCGAGCAGATCCCGATAGGCCTGCACGGCGGGATAGGTGCTGGCCCCCGAGCGGATCGTCGTCAGCCCCGGCATCTCGGTGCCGATCAGGAAGGCGTCGACACCGCCCGCCGCCGCGCAGAGATGGGCGTAGTGCAGCACCATGCGCCGCAGGCCCCAGTCGCCGGACGGGCCGGTCCACGAAACCGACTGGCCCGAGACACTAAAGCTCGCGGGCGTCGCGGCTCCGAAGAAGCTCGCGACCTGCGCGGCGGCCGTGCCGGTCTTGTCCACGGTCCCGGCGAAGCCCGCTGCAGGCGAACAGGTGATCCGCCCCCGCCAGGGAAACGCGGGCTGGCCGGTCTCGGCGGCGTTGTCCGAATAGGGGTTCGGCAGACTGTTGCCGGGCGGCACGTCCATCAGGATGAAGGGATAGAATGTCACGCGCAGCCCGCGGGCCTTCATCTCCTGGATCGCCTGCACCACGGCGAAGTCGGACGGCGTGCCGCCATAGACCGGGCGATCCTGATCGTCGCGGCTGACGAGGAAGGCACCGGCGCGGCTCACGCCATTCACCGACCAGCTGGCGGGCGTGGTCGACTTTGCGGACACCTCGACGCCCGGCCGCACCCTGCAGGATCCCGCGCGCAGATCGTCGCCGAACCACGCCACGACGAGGCTGACGCTCTCGACCGCAGGCGCCATCGCCTGCAGCCGGTCGAGCGCCTCCACCATGTCGGTGGAGTCGGCCAGCGCGTTCAGGTTCTCGGGTACCGTTGCGCCGCCATCGGTCTTCCGGATCGCCTGCGTGGCATAGGTGAACTCGCCCGAGGCCGGGATCATGGTGACCGCGCGGGTCAGCCCCTCGGCGGTGTCGGGATCGGCCAGCGGCCGGAACACCTCGAAGGAGAGCTGCGGCAGGCGGTTGCCGTAGGTCGAGAGCGCCAGTTCCTCGAAGACCACATAGGCGGTGCCGCGATAGGCGGGCGTGTTGGCCGCGCCCATCTTCGCCGCAATGAACGGGTCCGCCGTCTGCGCCTCGTCGCCCGGATACCAGCGCCAGGTGACGCCGGAGAGGTCCATCGGCTTGCCGTCGGCCCAGATGCGGCCGATCCCGGTGATCGGGCCCTCGCAGAGCGCTACGGCGAAACTGGCAAAGTAGAGATACTCGGTCGTCTTGACTTTGCCGCCTCCGCCGCCCTTGCCGCCGCCCTGCGTGGTGGTCTTCGTCTCCTCGCGGAAATCGGTCGCCCAGATGATGTTGCCGCCCATGCGCATCCGGCCATAGAGCCGCGGGATGACCGCGCCCTCGGTGGCCGAGGTGATGCGGAGCGTGTCGAGCCGCGCGCCCTCGATGCGCTGTGTGGGCGCCAGCGACGAGATGATCCAGCTGTCGACCACCGAGCCGATGCTGGAGCCGATGAAGCCGCCGATGGTGGCGGCACTCACGCCGAGGATCGCGCCGCCGATGCTGCTGCCAATGGCGGCACCGGCCGCGCCGAGAACAAGCGTTGCCATGGTCGGGCCTCAGCGTTGCGGAAACAGGAAGGCGAAGGCGATGCGCCGCCGCCAGGATGGGGTGAGCGGTTCCTCGATCACGCCGAGCCGCTCATAGGCGTGGAGGAAGGTATCGGGGCCGGTGAGGATCCCGACATGCTTGGCGATGGCGCGGGGCTTCATGCGGAACAGCACCAGCGCGCCGGGACCGGCCGCCGCCGGTTCCACTTCGATCATCATGCGCCCCGCGCCCTCGGCAAGAACCTCGCGCGGCCCGGTCTCGCCCCAGTCGCGGCTGTAGGGCGGGATCGGGAACGGCTCGGGGCCGACGACCTCGCGCCAGACGCCCCGGGCCAGCCCGAGGCAATCGCAGCCGACACCGCGCAGGCTGGCCTGGTCGTGGTAGGGGGTGCCGAGCCAGGAGCCTGCGACGGAGATGACGCGCGTCGGGTCGGCCGATGCGAGGGGTTGCGTCACAGCACCCCTCCCTCGTGGCCGCCGTCCTTCGTGGCGTAGCGCAGCACGGCGTCCTGGCCGGGGATGTGCGGGAAACCCCGGAAGTTGGCGGTGTTCGCGAACTTCGCGCCACAGGTCTCCATGCGCTTGTCGCAGCCCGCGCGGATGGTGAAACCGTCGCCCTCGGCGATCGCGCGCACCGGCGCCTCGAGGAGCGTCAGCACGGCAATGCCATCCGTGACGTCATGGCCCAGCACCTCGGTGCGCCGCCCCGCATTTGCGCCGCTCGTCCAGTTCAGCGTGCCGAAGGTGAACCAGCCGGAGGCGAAGCCGCCGAGGCCAGAGGCGGTGAAGGCCCTGTCGCGCAGGAGATCGATGACGGCGCCGGTGCCGCTGAAGGCGGGATTTTCGATGTCCACTCCGCAGCGCGCATCGCCGAGCGCCGCGTCGCAGGTCGCCTGGAAGGTCCGTCCCACCGTCTGGCCCAGCACATGGGCGAGCGAGCGCACCTCGGCGACGAAGGCGAGCCGCCCGCGCCGGATCTGGCCGATGGCACCGCGCCGCATCAGCACGCGCTGGCCAGTGTCGGCCCAGTTCACCCGCCAGACCTCGACCTCGGCGTTGTCCCATCGGCAGTCAAGAATGTCGGTCTCGGTGATCTGGTCCGAGGTCAGCACGCCTTCCGCGTCCTGCGCATCCACCGACAAGTCCGAGCCCGAGCGGACCTCGGAGGCGGTCAACCCGCTCTCGGGCTCGAAGTCGGTCTCGTCGAAGCTCAGCGTCCGGTCGTGATCGGTGAAGCCGAAGGTGACGCCGTCGGCACGGGTGATGCGCCAGCACCAGGCGAGCGTCGTCGTGCCCTCGTCGAGATGCGCCTGAAGCTCGGGCGAGAGGGATTTCATCGGCAGGTTCCCGTCATTCGGTCGTCGAGATCGGCGATCCAGCTCGCCCAGTCCGGCGGCACGGCTGCGACAGTCTCGGCGGGCGGCCGGGCGAGCCGCGCCTCGGCGTAGGAGGCGCAGCCGGCGTCACCACCGCCCATCGTTGCGGCGCAGCCGGTCAGCGGGATCGCCAGCGCCGCGGCCATCACGAACCGCATCCCGCCCGCGCTCGACACGGTTGTTCTTGTCTTTGATCGCATCGCGTTCCGCCTCCCGTTTGCCTGCACGTTCCCCTTCCACTCGGCCCCAGACCCGGCCGAGGACGACGCCCCCGACCGCGCCGAGAGCCGCGACCAGCCAGATGAGGAGTTCAGCCATCGTCCCGCTCCCCGCGTGCGGCGGCCATGCAGAGGGCGACGACGAATACGCCGAGGCAGCCGCCCACGACGACACCTGCGAAGAACTCAAGCATCGCCGCGGAACCCGCGCTCGATCCGGTCCCGCAGACCGATCAGGCCCAGACCGAGGAACATGAGCCCCGCGGGCGAAGCGTCCCCCGAGCCGGCGAGCAGTGCGACGAGGCGGGACACTTCCCCGAGCGGCCCGGTCGCGGGCAACGCGAGAGAGGCAATGCCGGTGAGCATGGCGAGCAGTCCCGCCCACCAGGTGAGCGAGGTCGGACGAATGTAGCGCATGGGTCAGGCCCTCCGGATCAGGATGGAGAAGAAGGCGGCCAGGCGGGCGAGCCAGCCGGTCGGCGCGTCGGGAGCAAGATCGAAGACCGGCGGTCTCGGCAGCGGCGACGGCCGCAGCAGGGCCAGAGCCTCGTCTTCCGTCAGGCGGCGGATCGGCCTGGAGAAGTCCACGCGGCCCGCGCGGTCCACGGACCAGACCGGGATCGTGCCGCCGGGATATTGGCCGTGGCGGAACAGGTCGCGCTCGGCTTCGCGGCGCGGGATGATGGAGGCCGGTCGCCGCCAGTTCAGAAACGCGTCGGCGGCTGCAACGCGATTGCCGGCGTTGAGGTGCCGGGTGAGCGCGGCCTTCGCGATGCCGCCGGTGTTGTAGTGAAAGCTGACCAGCGCATCGAACTCGTGCGGCGCCAGCGGAACCTTCACGGCGCGCAGGACAGCGGCCTCGTAGCGGGCGAGGTCGGCATGGAAGACCCGGAACGCCTCGCGGATCCCGGCGTCGAGATCGGCGGGCATGCCGCGCGGCATCGTGGACGGATCGGGCTCCCCGGCGGCAGCCGTGTGGCCGATGCCGAAGGTCCAGACCTTTTTCACATCAAGATAGGGTCCGGGCACGAGTCCTTCGTGCCGGACGAGGGCCAGCAGGCCCCGGTCGGTCATGTGCATGAGATTACCGGAGAAGCGAGAGGATCAGGATCAGTGCCGCGACGGCAAGGCCAATGCGCAGGCGATGGGCGAAAGCCTGCCGTGGAGCGGAAGGCTCGCAGCGGAGGGAGCGCGCGAGGCGAATGAGCTCATTCATCGCCGCGGCCTTCGTTGGCGCGGCGGAGGCGGGCGAGCAGCATCTCGATGAAGGCCGGTCCGAAGACCCCGACGAGATAGGCCGCCGAACCCGCCGCTCCGCCTGCGGGGATCGCCTCGGGCGGCAGACTGAGCCAGGCGGTGATCACGGCCATGGAGAGGCTGCCCATCCCGGCGGCGATCAGCCCGCCGAGCAGGATGTGCCGCAGCGCATCGCGCAGCCGCATCTTCGTGGTCAGTGCGTTCGTGGCGCCGCCGAGCGCGCCCCAGGCGGCGAGGATCACGGCGGTCGAGGCCGCGAGCTCGCGTAGGACGGCTGCGACGAAGCTGCCGGTGTCGTTCATCGCCGGATCTCCAGCAGCGGAATGGAGGTGATCGAGCCGAGCCGCTCGAGGTCGAGCGTCACGTCGAGCGCGTCGGTGTCGAAACGGACTGGCACGTCGAAGGTGAAGCCCGCTGTGACGGCGACGCCAGCGCCCGGCGCGACGCCGAAGGTGACGACGCCGGTCGTGGCGTCGACCGACCAGCCGGAGAGCTGCTCGACGCCCGCCACCGCGATGCGCACGGTTCCGGTCACCGGTTTGGCTATGGCGCGTGTCCAAGTTTGCGCGCCGGAGGCGTAGCGCTTCACCAGCTGGAAGGCGCTCGTCGTGCCGTCGCCGGTGCCGATCGCCTGATCGGTCGGCGCTGGCGTCTGGGACGGCAGGCAGGACTTGTGATCGCCCCAGTCCTTGAACCGAAAGCCATGCAGCCGCCCATTCCGTGCCTCGAAGAAGGCGACGACGGCGGCGAGATCATCGGCGCGGCGGATGCCGTAGGCGACATCGTAGCGGCGGCGCGAGTTGGCCCAGCTCGCATTGCGCTCCTCGTCGCCCGAGGCGAGCTCGACGATCTGCGTCCGCCGCTCGGGCCCGCCGCGCGCGCCGCGACTGATGTTGTCGGGGAACCGGACCTCGTGAAACGCCATCACATGCCCCTCCGCCCGAGCGAGACCGCACGGGCGATGTCTGCCGCAACCTGCGTCCGCGACTGCCGGAAGCTCTCGGCGTCACGTGCCATGATGGTGACGTTGACGCCGCCGCCCGCGCCGTAGCTCTGCGCCTCGCGCCTCGAGAGCACCCGCTCGCCCCGCTGGAGGATAGCGGGCACCTCATCATGCCGAAGCCCCGCCATCCCGCCGGAATGCATCCGCGGCGCGGCGGCGAAGACCATCGCCGGGACCATCCTCGTGGGCCCAGCCGATCCGACCATCCCGCCCGCATGCAGGACGTTGGCGTAGGTGAGCGGGGACCGTGGCCCCAGTGGGGCCGCGTAAGCCCCGCGAACGCCCGCCCCGGAGAACACGCCGGAGAGCGCGTTTGCGATCGGTCCGAGGATGAAGCGCCGCGCCGCCAGCTGGGCGAGATCGGCCAGCAGCGAGGTGATCAGATCGCGAAAATTCAGCTTGCCGGTCTTCACGAACTCGCCGACCGCGGTCTCGGCGGACTGGAAGGCGCCGACGAGGCTCTGGCCGATGTCGCCACCGATCTCGCGCGCCTTGCTGGCGTAGTCCGACAGCGCCGCCGTGACCGCCTGCCAGCCGGTGACGGCCGTCTCCACATTCGGCTCGGCCGCGGCAGCCGCAGCACCCGCGGCGGTTCCGGCGTCGGTCGCAGCTTGTCCCGCGCCGTCGAGCGCGGTCTCGAACCGCTCCGCCGCGGTCGTCGCCTCGGCCAGCGCATCGGCCCCGTCCTCGTCGGTTGCGCGGACGGCATCCCGCAGGGCCTGCCAGCTTTCGAGGGGCGCGCGGGCCCCTTCCGCCAGATCGCGCGCGGCGCCCCTATAGAGGTTGGCGGACTCGAGCGCCCGGTTTGCTGCCTCGGTCAGACCGAGGTCGGGTGCGGTCAGCGGGTTCTCCTCGAAGGCCCGGTCGAACGCCGCCTGCGCCGCCGTCGTGGCAGCACTGGCCGCGCCCTCGAAACGGTTCTCGATCTCGCCGAGATCGAGGTCGCGCACCAGCGAGATGCGGCGCTCGGACCCGAGCGCTTCGAGACCGGCGTTGATGCCGCCGATGAAGCCGTTGATGCGCGAGACCACGCCGTTCAGCATCGCCTCGACACCGTCGACGAGGCTGTTCGCTGCCTGGAACGCGAGATCGCCGATGGCGGCGGGCAGCAGACCCCAGATCGCCTTGATCGCCTCGTAGGCGCCCTCGAACGTGTTCGCGGCGGTGTTGCCGAAAGCCACGACGCTCTCGATGGCGCTCTTCATGCCCGAGACGGCATCGGCCTTCAGGTCGAAGAACATCGCCGTGGCGGCCGCGCCCGCCGCGGCCGCACCCATGCGGATCCGCTCCCAGACCTCGACGGCGAGGTCCTTCAGGAGCGACATCGCCTCGCCGAAGC
>JAGPGI010000228.1 GCA_018056045.1 Paracoccus sp. (in: a-proteobacteria) | reverse complement strand
AAAGGCCGCCGGAGAGATCCGGCGGCTTTTTCATGCCCGGATGCACGCCACCCGCGCGCGGATGAACGCGCGGATGAATCAGGGCTTGCGGTCCACGGGTCGGGCGCTGAAACTTGCCTGCGGTCGCCGCAAGCGGCCAGAGACGATTTCTGCGCAACCATGCAAGACGGGGCAGGCTGATCTGATGGGAAAACGGATTGATTCCGATGGGCTGCTGGAGGTGGCGCGCGCATTGCTGGCGCGGCCGGGACGGCAGGTGCTTGCCATCGCCGGTGCGCCGGGGGCGGGGAAATCCACGCTGGTCGAGGCGCTGGCCCGCGGGCTGGCCGATCAGCCGGTCGCGATCCTGCCGATGGACGGGTTTCATTACGACGACGCGGTCCTCAATGCGATGGGGCGGCGTCCGTGGAAGGGGGCGCCCGACACCTTCGACGTGGGGGGGCTGCGCAGCGCGCTGGCGCGGCTGCGCGATCCGGCCGAGGGCGCGGTGGCGGTGCCGGTCTTTGACCGCGATCTGGAAATCTCGCGCGGCAGCGCCCGCATCATCGGCCCCGAAATCCGCCTGATTCTGGCCGAGGGGAACTATCTGCTGCTGGATGCCGATCCGTGGCGCGGCCTGCGGCCCCATTTCGACGCCACCGTGATGATCGAGGTTCCCGAGGCCGAGTTGCGCCGCCGGTTGCGGCAGCGTTGGGTCGGCCATGGCCTGACCGAGGCCCAGATCGACTTCAAGCTTGATCAGAATGACGTGCCCAATGGCCGCCTTGTGCTGGAATCCAGCGGGCCAGTTCAATACATCTTGACCACAACGTGATTCCGCGAACAAGCGCCCCGCGCCCGCAGCGAACAAAGGAATGCCAAGATGACCAGCGTGCTTGACCAACTCAGAGAGATGACCGTCGTTGTCGCCGATACCGGCGAAGTCGCGGCGGTCAAGAAATACAAACCGATTGATTGCACGACCAATCCCTCGCTGGTGCTGGCGGCGCTGAAGGATCCGGCCTCTGAGGCGCTGATCGCGCGCGAGATCGAGGCGGGCCGCAAGGCCGGCAAAAGCGCCGAGGAGGTGACCGCGACCCTGACCGTCGCCGTGGGCGCCGCGCTCAGCGAACTGGTGCCCGGCCGCGTCTCGACCGAGGTGGATGCGAACCTGTCCTTTGACAGCGCGGCCTCGCTGACACGGGCCCGTGCGATCATCGCCGACTACGCCGCGCGCGGCATCGGCAAGGAACGCATCCTGATCAAGCTGGCCTCGACCTGGGAGGGGATCCGCGCCGCCGAGACCCTGCAGAAGGAAGGCATCGATTGCAACCTGACGCTGCTGTTTTCCATGGCGCAGGCGGTGGCTTGCGCCGATGCGGGGGCCTTCCTGATCTCGCCCTTCGTGGGGCGCATCACCGACTGGTATAAAAAGGCCGAGGGCCGCGACAGCTATGCCCCCGACGAGGATCCGGGCGTGCTGTCGGTGCGCCGCATCTATGATTATTACAAGTCGAACGGCATCAAGACCGTGGTCATGGGCGCGTCCTTCCGCAATGCCGACCAGATCAAGGCGCTTGCGGGTTGCGACAACCTGACCATCTCGCCCAAGCTGCTGGACGATCTGGGCAATGACACCGCCACGCTGCCCCGCGCGCTGTCGCCCGAAAATGCCAGCGGCATGGCCAGGGTCTCGATGGACGAGGCGACCTTCCGCTGGCAGATGAATGCCGATGCCATGGCCACCGAAAAGCTGGCCGAAGGCATCCGCAATTTCGACAAGGACCATCAGACGCTGATCGCGCTGGTGGCCCAGCGTCTGGCCGCCTGAACAAACGGCCGCCCTTTGCCCCGCTGGCCGGGCGCGGGGGGCGGCATTCCGAAAGGCGGGATGCGCCATGGCAGGGGCAAGGCTGAATATAGGCGTGCTGGGCGCCGGGCAGATCGCCCAGTCGGCGCATTTCGAAAGCTGCACCAAGGCCACGAACGCCCGGCTTTATGCAATTTGCGAGCTGGCCGGTGATCTGCGGCTGCGCATGGCGCAGACCCACGCCCCCGAAAAGACCTTTGCCGATTACGACCAGATGCTGGCCGACCCGGCGCTGGATGCGGTCATCATCGCCACCGCCGACGCCTTTCACGTCCCGGCGGCGATCAGGGCGCTAAAGGCCGGCAAGCACGTGCTTTGCGAAAAGCCCGCCGGCGTCTCGATCGAGGAAACCACCCTGCTGGCCGAATTGGTGCGCCAGACCGGCCTGACCTATATGGTCGGCCATATGAAGCGCTTCGATCCCGGCATCCAGTCGGCACGGGCCTTTATCGACGACGACATGGGCCAGATGGTGGCGCTGAAGGCATGGTATTGCGACAGCACCCGGCGCTATCCGATGACCGATGCCCTGCAGCCGCTGATCGTTTCCTCGGCGCAGTCGAAACGCCCATTGGGCGACCCAAAGGCCGACAAGCAACGCTATTACATGCTGGCCCATGGCTCGCATCTGGTCGATACGGCGCGCTATCTGGGCGGGCCGATCACCGCTGTCCGTGCGCGGCTTTCCGACCGCCACGGCATGTTTTGCTGGTTCATCGAGACCGAGTTTGCCAGCGGCGCGCTGGGGCATCTGGATCTGACCGTCGCCCTGCGCATGGACTGGCACGAGGGGTTCCAGATCTATGGCCAGAATGGCTCGGTGCTGGGGCGGACCTTCAACCCGTGGTATTTCCGCGCCTCCGAGGTGGATATCTTCGACGAGCGCAGCGGCAGGACCAGCCGCATCCTGGGCGAGGACGCGCATTTCTATCGCCGTCAAGTCGAAGGCTTTGCCCGCTGCATTCTGGACGGCGCGCCGATGGAGGGGGCCTCGGTCGAGGACGGGCTGGCATCGTTGCGGGCCATGCGCGCCATCGCGCAATCGGTCGTGACCGGCGAGCGGGTCGAACTGGCCAGCGTCACGGGGGCGATCTGATGCAACTGGGGATCTTCGCGCGGACCTTTCCCGGCACCACGCCGCTTGCCGTGATGGCGGCTGCCAAGGCGGCGGGGTTTGACGCGGTGCATTACAATTTCGTCTGCTCGGGCCTTTCTGCGCTGCCCGATCGGGTCGATGCGGCAGTCTGCGCCGCGATTGTCGATGCCGCGCGGCAAACGGGTATCGGCATTGCCGGACTGTCGGGCACCTATAACATGGCCCATCCCGATCCGCTGATCCGTCAGGACGGCGCGCGGCGGCTGCGCGTGGTGATCGCGGCGGCGGCAAGGATCGGCGCGCCCGTCGTGACCCTGTGCAGTGGCACGCGCGATGCGCAGGACCAGTGGCGCGCCCATCCCGACAATGCCAGCGACGCGGCATGGGCCGACATGATCGTTTCGATGCGCGACGCGCTGGCCGAGGCTCAGGCCCAGGGCGTCGATCTGGGGGTCGAGCCGGAACTGGCCAATGTCGTGTCTGACGCGGCGGCGGCGGAACGCCTGCTCGCGGAACTGCCCAGCCCAAGGCTGAAGATCGTGCTGGACCCCGCGAACCTCTTTGAGACCGCCTCGGAGACCGCCCGCCGCGCGGTGATCGGTGATACGATCCGCCGGCTTGGCCCGCATATCGCCATGGCCCATGCCAAGAACCGCGCCCCGGATGGCGGCTTTGTCGCGGCCGGCAGCGGCGTCGTCGATTTCGCCGAGCTTGTCGCCCGGCTGCGGGGCGCGGGCTTTGACGGCCCGCTGGTCGCCCATGGCTGCACCGCCGATGAGGCATCGGGCGTTGCCCGCCATCTGCGTGCGGCTAGCGGCGCAGCTCCTGCGTGACCGGGCGGGTCAGGGCCAGCGCCGCCGGCACCAATGCGACCAGCAGGGCCAGGGTGAAATAGGCGGCGACCAGATGCAGTTCGGGCCAGCCCAGATGCGGCTCGATCAGCAGCCCGCTGCGCGCCGACAGGACCGCCGACAGGCCGCGCACCGCGACCAGCCCGACGCCCAGGCCCAGCACCGCGCCCGCGCCCAGAAGCAGCGCCGCATGCGCCCAGACCAGCGCAAAGATCATCCGCGCCGGCGCCCCCAGCGCCTGCAGCAGCGCCAGTCGCCGCGCGAACAGCCGCGACAGCACGATCAGCCCGGCCATGACCGACGCCGCGACCAGAATCTGCGTGCCCAGCGACAGCACCGACATCACCTCGCGCAGATTGCCCATCAGCCCGTGCAGCCGTGCCAGCACCGCGCCGGGGAAAAATGCCATGGTGCGGTCGCTGGAGAACTGCGCCTGCAAACCGTAGGCCGCCGCCAGATCGTGCGTCGCGATCAGGATTGCCGGCGTGCCGGGGAAATGGCGCGGATCAAAGGGCGCGCCGATACGGTCGGATTCCGCATCCTCATGGCCATTCCCCAACCCATGCGTCAGCCAGACGCTTTCCACCGGCACGATGATCGCATCGTCCCATGGGCTGCCGGTCGGAGCCATGCGACCGGTGATCTCGAATTCGATGCCCTCATGGGCGTCATGCTCGGCCACCTCGCCCTCGCCATGGGCGGGGGAAAGATGCGCGCCGATTTCCAGCGGCACCCGGGCACCGATGACGGCCTGCCAGTTGGATGAAAACATCCGCCCCTCGGCCAGATCTCCCGAAAGATGCGCGACGAATTCGGCGGTCGAGCCGACCAGAGGATGCCCCTGCCAGCTATCGCCATAGGCGATGGGGGCGACCAGCGCCGCACCGGCACTGCGGCTGACCTGATCCCATGTCGCGCCGTCCAGCAGGGGCGCGCCGGTGGGTTGCAGATAGACCGTTGCCATCAGCATGGCGATTTCATCGCCGGGCGCGGCCAGGATCAGATCGAACTTTGCCGCGACCCGGGCGCTGGCCTGCCGCAAACCGCGTTCCTGCGCGATCAGCCCGACGCCCAGCCCGACCGACAGCGCGACCAGTGCCACATAGCCCAGATTGGTCCAGGGATAGCGCCGCAGCAGACTGCCCAGCAGCGTGCGCAGCCGCAGGCCCCGACAGATTATGGCGCCCAGAACCAGCCCCGGCGCAAGGATCGCCACAAGGATCAGCGCGTCCTGCGTCCCTGCGCCCAGCCCGTCCCACCAGTCAGCCATGCGTGTCCTCCACCAGCCGGCCGTCATCCAGCGTCAGCACCAGGTCCATCGCGGCCCAGACATGGGCGTCATGGCTGACGATGATGACGGTGCGCCCGGCGTCGCGCGCC
>JAGPGI010000227.1 GCA_018056045.1 Paracoccus sp. (in: a-proteobacteria) | reverse complement strand
CAGCGTGATCGCGGCCAGAAACACAAGGGGCGTCACCGGGTCCGCGCCCGAGGCCCCGCGCCGCACCGCCTCGGCCCCGAAAATCAGCGTCGGCACATAAAGTGGCAGCACCAGAAGCGACATCAAAAGCCCCCCGCGCCGCAGCCCCACCGTCACCGCGGCGCCAAAGGCGCCCAGCATCGACAAGGCGGGCGTCCCCAGCGCGAGCGAGGCCACCAGCCACGGATAGGCCGGCCCCGGCAGGTGCAAAAGCACCCCCAAGACGGGGGCAAAGATCACCAGCGGCAGGCCGGTGGTCAGCCAATGCGCCAGTGCCTTGATCGCGACTGCGCCCTCAAGCGGCAGCGGCGCGGTCGCCAGCAGGTCCAGCGAGCCATCCTCGAAATCCAGCGCAAAGATGCGGTCGAGCGACAGAAGGCAGGCGAGCAGCGCCCCCACCCACAGGATGCCCGGCGCGATGCGCGAGAGCGTGCCGCCCTCGGGGCCGACGCCAAAGGGGACCAGCGTGCAGACGATCAGGAAAAACGCCAGCGCAAGGCCAAAGCCGCCACCGGCGCGGGTGGCAAGACGCAGATCGCGCATCAGCAGGGCCTTCATGCGAAAGCCTCGTTGAAACCGGCGGGGCGCGTGCCGCTGTCGCGCCGCTCAGGCCCGGCGCGATAGGGCGTCAGGTCAAGGATCTCGGCCTCGGGCAGGCCAAGGTCGATATGGGTGGCGATCAGCGCAGCGCCCCCCTGCACCAGATGGTCGCGCAGCACGCCCGCGAACAGCGCGACCGAGGCCGTGTCCAGCGATACGGTCGGCTCGTCCAAGAGCCAGACCGGGCGGCCGGTGACCATCAGCCGCGCCAGACCCAGCCGGCGCTTTTGCCCGGCCGACAGCGCATGGGCGGGGCGCATGGCCAGCTCGCGCAGGTTCATCCGCTCAAGCGCCGCATCAATCCCCGGACCGCCAAAGACATCCGACCAGAAGCGCAGATTCTCGGTCACCGACAGCGCCGATTTCAGCCCGTCGGCATGGCCGGCATAGGCCAGACTTTCCGCCGGGGCTTCGACCTCGCCGGAAACGGCGGGTTGCAGCCCGGCGAGCGTGCGCAGGACCGTGGTCTTGCCGATACCGTTCGGGCCGCGCAGCACCAGCGCCTGCCCGGCGCTCAGTGAAAAGGACAGCCCCTCGACGGCGCGCAGACCACCGCGCGCGACGGCCAGATCGCGCACCGCGAGCCGGGTGGTCATAGCGGGATCAAAGCGCAGGCCACGCGCCGCCCTTCGGAAAGGGTGACGTTATAGCTGCGCGCGGCCGAAGGGGTGCTCATCGGCTCGGTCATGACGCCGGCATCCTCGAGCGTGGCGATCAGCGCACGCGGGGGAATGGCGATGTCCGCCCCAAGTCCCAGAAACAGCACGTCGATCGAACCGGCCAGCGCCAGCAGCGCATCCATATCCTCGAGACCGCCCCAGGGGCGCGCGCCGGTCTGGGTCACGATGACCGGGCCGTCATGGACGATGCCCGCGACGCGAAAGAAGCCGGGGCCGTAGCCGTCCACCGGCACGGCCCCCAGGAATTCGCTGGGCACCATCTGCGGCATCAGGGACCTTCCCGGAAAGCCGAGGGGATCTCGTCCAGCTTTTCCTTGGGATCGGGCTTGGACCAGTCGCGCTTCACGCCCAGCCACAGCACGATGTTCTTGGCCACATAGACCGTGGAATAAGCGCCCACGAAGACGCCCCACAGCATGGCAAAGACAAAGCCCCGGATCACGTCGCCGCCAAAGATCATCATCGCGCCAAGCGCAAGCGCCGTGGTCATCGCCGTCATCACCGTGCGCGACAGGGTCTCGTTGACGGTGCGGTTCATGACGTCGATCAGCGGCTCGGTCTTGGACTTGATCAGGTTCTCGCGCAGACGGTCAAACACGACCACCGTGTCGTTCACCGAATAGCCCAGCGTGGTCAGCAGCGCCGCGATGGTGCTGAGATCGAATTTCAGCTGCAGGATCGCGAAGATGCCGATGGTCAACAGAACGTCATGCGCGATCGAGACCACGGCCCCCAGCGCGAACTGCCATTCGAACCGCAGCCAGATATAGAACATGATGGCGATGGTCGCGGCGCCGACCGCATAGACCGCGGTCATGATCAGCTCGCCCGAGACCTTGGGACCGACCGATTCCACCGCCGCGAACCTGACCTGCGGATCGGCGACCTTCAGCGCCGTCTCGATCCGGTTCAGCTCCTCGGGCGTGACCGAGCCGGTCTCGTCTTGGGTGCCGATGCGGATCATCGCGACATGCTTTTCAGTGCCGAAGCTGGGGTCGAAAACCTCGGTGATCGAGACATCGGCCAGACCCAGCCCGTCCAGCGCCTGCCGGTAATCGCCGACCTCGAAATTGGTCGAGCTTTCGGTGCGGATGGTGGTGCCGCCCTTGAAGTCGATGCCGAAATTCAACCCCATCACCAGCACGGCCACCAGCGACAGCACCATGGCCGCCGCCGAAATGCCGAAGGTCAGCCATTGCCAGCGGAAGAAGTTGAAATGCGTGACGTCAGGAACAAGCTTCAGACGGAATGCCATTTTCCTGTCCCCTTACAGAATCAGTTGCTTGGGCTTGCGCCATTCCAGCCACAGCACGATCATCATCCGGGTCAGATAGATGGCCGTGAAGACCGAGGTCGCAATGCCGATGGTCAGCGTGACGGCAAAGCCCTTGACCGGGCCCGAGCCCAGAAAGAACATCACCATGGCCGAGATGAAGGTGGTCACGTTGGCGTCGATGATCGCCGACATCGCCTCGCTGAAGCCGTCGTCGATAGCCTTGACCACCCGCTTGCCGCTGCGCAGCTCCTCGCGGATGCGCTCATAGATGATGACGTTGGCGTCCACGGCGGTGCCGACGGTCAGCACGATCCCGGCGATGCCCGGCAGGGTCAGCGTGGCCCCGATCATCGACATGACCGACAGGATCAGGATGACGTTCGCGATCACCGCAATCGAGGCGAAGACCCCGAAAAGCCCGTAGCTCGCGATCATATAGGCGACCACGGCGGCGGTCGCGATGATCGAGGACAACCGCCCGGCATCGATCGAATCCTGCCCCAGTTCGGGGCCGATGGTGCGCTCTTCAAGGAAAGTCATCTCGGCCGGCAGCGCGCCAGCGCGCAAGAGAACCGACAGACGGGTCGATTCCTCGATATTCATCGAGCCCGAGATCTGCCCCGAGCCGGTGGTGATCGCCTGCCGGATCACCGGCGCCGAGATCACCTGATTGTCCAGAACGATGGCAAAGGGCTGACCGATATTGGCCGAGGTATAGGCCCCGAAACGCTTGGCCCCCGAGGGACCGAAGCGGAAATCGACCGAAGGTTCGCCATTCTGGTCAAAGCTCGGACGGGCATCGGTCAGGTCCTCGCCGGTGACGACGGCCTTTTCCTCGATGACATAGAATACCCCGTCTTCATCCATCGAGGGCAGGATCACATTGCCGGTGCCGGGACGGGTATTGGCGTCGGTGGTGCGGCCCACGACCGGGTTGAAGGTCAGCTTCGCCGTCGTGCCGATCAGTTGCTTGAGTTCCTCGGCCGAGCCGATGCCGGGCACCTGGATCAGGATGCGATCCTGACCCTGACGCATGATCGTCGGCTCGCGGGTGCCGACCTCGTCGATTCGGCGGCGGATGATCTCGAGGCTCTGCTGCACGGTGCGCTCATCGGCAGCCGATTTCTCGGCATCCGACAGCTTGACCAGCAGCCGGTTGCCGCTTGCGGTGATATCCAGATCGCTCTGCCCCGCGCCGGTCAGCGAGGTGACGGGGGTTGCCTTGCTCCGCGCGATCTCGACCGCGCGGGCCATCTGGTCGGGGTTGCCGATCTCGACCGCCAACTCGCCCTCGGGGGCGCTGACGCGGCGGATGGCACCGACCGTGTCGCGCTCGGCCGCCAGCGCATCGCGCAGTTCGGGCCAGAGCCCGTCCATGCGCGCCTTGTAGACATCCTGAACATGGACCTCGCCCAGGAGATGGGCGCCGCCGCGCAGGTCAAGGCCCAGATTGACCAGCCCCGAGGGCAGCCAGTCAGGCCAGCCGGCACGCGCCTCGGCCTGTTCGGGGCTTTCGAACCCGTTGCGTTCGGCGGCAGAGATGGCGTCGTTATGCTGCTCGACCCTGCTGTAGAACAGGTTCGGCGCGGCGAAGACCAATCCCAGGACCACGAGTCCCAGGATCAGCAGACGCTTCCAGAAAGGGATGTCCAGCATGGCGGAATACGCGGCCTTTTAGCTGTTGGCGGCGACGGGCTGGGTGCGGTTGACCAGTCCGGTCACGGTCGAGCGGATGACGCGGACCTTGACGCCCGGCGCGATCTCGACCTCAAGTTCGCTGTCGCGCACGGCGGTGATCTTGCCGACCAGACCGCCCTGGGTCACGACCTCATCGCCCTTTTTCAGCGCCTCGACCATGGCGCGATGTTCCTTCATGCGCTTTTGCTGCGGGCGGATCATCAGGAAATACATGATCACGAAGATCAGGACCAGCGGCAGGAAGGAGGCAAGGCCTGCGGCGCCACCGGCGCCTCCGGCGGCCTGAGCATAGGCGGGGGTCACGAACATGGGTTGATCCCTGTGCTGAAGGTTCTCCGGGCGATCCCCCGGCGGAGTTGGCGCGCACCCTATCCGCGAGGCGGGGGGATGGCAAGAAACGCCGCCGCCCCTTTGCGCCGATATGGGCGGCCTGTCGTGGACATGATCCCGCGCTTGTGGCAGGTCAGGGCCAACGGGGAACGAATTGGGGGCTGGCATGGCTCGGGACAAGGCAGCGGCGGCGCATCCGGCGCTTGTGGCCACGGCAGGGGCGGATCAGACCGGCATTCCCCGGCTGCTCGCGATCATGGCGGCGCTTCGCGACCCGAAAACCGGCTGTCCCTGGGATATCGAACAGGATTTCGCCACCATCGCCCCCTATACGATCGAAGAGGCTCATGAGGTCGCCGACGCCATCACCCGCAAGGCCTGGGGCGAATTGCCGGGAGAGTTGGGCGATCTGCTGCTGCAGGTGGTTTTTCATGCCCAGATGGCGGATGAGGCGGGGATGTTCGGTTTCGCCGACGTGGTCGAGAACATCTCGACCAAGATGATCGACCGCCATCCGCATATCTTTGGCGACGAATCCCGCGATAAATCCGCCGAGC
>JAGPGI010000226.1 GCA_018056045.1 Paracoccus sp. (in: a-proteobacteria) | reverse complement strand
CCGGCAACATCGCCCAGCCGGGCTGGGCCCGCCGCGCGGCCTGCAGCGCCTCGGCGGCGGTGTCGGCTGTGCCGGCGGGGGTGGTCGCGATGATGGTTTCATCGGCGGGGTTTTCGATCTCATGCCCCGCGGCGGCGGAACCGCCCCAATGTCCGCCGATCAGCATCCGCGCGGCGACGGGCCGCCCCTCGGTCACAAGCTGGGTGAGTTCGTGCAGCACTGGCGGTCCTATTTTTGGTATGACAAAACAAGCCATGATTAAGGGCGGGATTCGCAAATCGGTCAAGATGATTCTGTTTTCCGCTCATTGGATTTCCCTATGCGTTCAGCCGGAACTACGTTGTTTGACGCTGTTCTGCGCAGCACGCGCCTATTTTGGCCCAAGCAAAACATATCCGTTGCACTATCCTTGCGCGTCATTATGATCAGACCAAACCTATGATCCGAGCCCCGCATGACCCTTCAGACAGCCCCCGCAAGACCCGTCGGCAGCCGCGCCGCAGATGCTGTGGTCAAGGCTATCGAGACCCGGATCGCGGCGGGCGATCTGCCCGATGGCGCCCCCCTGCCGCCCGAGCGCGACCTGATCGAGACCTTCGGCGTCAGCCGCACCGTGGTGCGCGAGGCGGTGGCGACACTGGCCAGCCGTGGCCTTGTCGAAAGCCGGCCGCGCTTTCGCCCCGTGGTGCGCCGCCCCGGCTATGACGCGGCGCTGGCCGCCGCCAGCGGTGTCGTCGGCTTTCTGCTGGCGCAGTCGGACGGCGTCAAAAGCCTTTATGACATCCGCATCTTTCTTGAGGCGGCGCTGGTGCGCCATGCCGCCAAACACGCCCGCAAAGAGGATATCGAGGCCCTGAAACAGGCGCTTGACGCCAATGAGGCGGCGATCCCGGACAGCCAGCGTTTTTACCGCACCGACGTGGCCTTTCACGCGGTGCTTTACGACATCCCGAAAAACCCGGTCTTTCCGTCGATCCACAAGGCCTTCACCAGTTGGCTTGAGTTGCATTGGGTCAAGATGGAACGCTCGCCCGAGCGCAACCGGGTGAATTTCCTGCGCCATTCCGACATCTATCGGGCGATCCGTGACCGTGACCCCGATGGCGCCGAGGCGGCGCTGAACGCGCATCTGAACGCCGCGTGGGAATATGTGCGGGGCACGTTCGACGACATCTGACGCCGCGCGCATTGCGGCAGCTCATCCGCATATCGAAGGAAAGGACGATCCCATGGCGCGCGAGGAATTCGACCATATCGTTGTCGGTGGCGGCTCGGCCGGCTGCGTGGCGGCGGGCCAGCTTGTGGCGCAGGGCGGCTGCCGCGTCCTGCTGCTGGAAGGGGGGCATTCCAACCGTCACCCGCTGCTGGACATGCCACCGGGCATCTTCAAGATGATCAACGGCTCGAAGTTCATGGAATACCACACGACCGTGCCGCAGCCGCATCTGAACGGGCGCGCGCACGACATTCCCCAAGGGAACGTGCTGGGGGGCGGCTCTTCGGTCAACGCGCAGGTCTATATGCGCGGGCGGCCCTCGGATTACGATGCCTGGGACGCAGAGCTGCGCGGCAACAATGACGGCGCCGACTGGTCGTGGAAAGCGGTCTTGCCGCATTTTCGCGGCATGGAGGACAACAACCGCCTGCTGAACGACTATCACGGCACGGGCGGGCAGATGAAGGTCTCGGACCCCGGCCATATCGACCAGATGTCGCGCTGGTTCGTGCAGTCGGTGCAGGCTCTGGGCGAGCCCTTCAACCCCGATTTCAACGGCGCCTCGCAGCGCGGCGTCGGGTTTTACCAGTTCATGAACCGGCATGGCCGGCGTTCGTCCGCCGCCTATGCCTTTCTGTCGCCGCTTGAGGGCGACCCGCGCCTGACCCTGCGCCTTGAATCGCGGGTCGAGCGGATCCTGATCGAAAACGGCCGCGCCGTGGGCGTGCAGTGGCGCGACAAGGCCGGCACCCTGCAGGAAAGCTATACGCGCGGCGAGGTGATCGTAACCTCGGGCGCGCTGATCACGCCCAAGCTGCTGATGCTGTCGGGGATCGGCCCGGCCGATCACCTGCGCGAACACGGCATCACCGTGGCGGCGGACCTGCCCGGCGTCGGCCAGAATCTGATCGATCACCCCGAGGTGCCGATCATTGCCAACGCCAATGGCCCCTATGGCTATTTCAAGCAGGGGGTCGGCTGGCGGATGATCCGCAACGGCTTGCAGTTCAAGCTGTTCGGATCCGGTCCGATCCTGTCGGCCGGGGTCGAGGCGGGCGCCTTCGTCAACCCCGACGATCCGGGCGCCGAGCCCACGATCCAGGCCTTTTGCGTGCCCATCGTCTATCTGGACCGCGACACGCTGAGCCTGGTCGAGAATACCTATGGCCTGACTGTGACCACGGTGGTGGTCAAGCCCAAGTCGCGCGGCGAGGTGCGGCTGCGCTCGGCCAATCCGGCCGACAAACCGCTGGTCAGCCCGAACCTGCTGCTGCATCCCGACGACATGGCGGCCATGATCGCCGGCCAGCGGTTCTTCGTCCGCGCCTTTCAGACCGGGCCGCTGGCCAGCCGCATCAAGCGCCTTGCCATTCCCGATCCGGCCCGGCTGGATGAGGCGACGCTGGCCGATCACTGCCGCCGTTTCGTCAAGACCAACTATCATCCCGCCTCGACCGCGCGGATGGGGGCGGACGGCGATCCGATGGCGGTGCTGGATGCGCGGATGCGCGTGCGCGGGATCGAGGGCTTGCGCGTCGCCGACATGTCCGCCGTGCCCGACATCAATGCCGGCAACACGAACGCACCGGCGATGATGCTGGGGGATCGCTGCGCGACCTTCATACGCGGAGCGTGAGAGCCGGGCGGTATCCCCGGCCTGCATCAGCAGGTCAAACTTGCGCCGGAAGGCAGACCGCCGCCGCACGATCCCCGGAACGGTCGCTCGACAGGATCAGGGACCGCGCCTCCTGATGACAGGCCGCGGCCATCGAGATCAGGCCCGTCGCCGCACCCATCTCACCCGTCCTTTGGGTGATGTAGCGCCATGACACGCCCTTGGCGGACAGGCGGGGACGCTCGGATCTGAGGACGCCAAGTTCCTCGCTGCGCCAGCGCTCGACGGTGGAGTCGCTGAATACTTCGCTGATCCCTGCCATGGCCGGGGAAAGCACCTGATCGACGGCGGCGCAAAGCGCGCGGCCCAGCAGGCCGCGACCGGGGTCCGACAGGCTTTGCGTTTCCTGCCCGGTCGCGCAGGCCAGCACCTGTGCGGGACCGGGGTCGCGCGACATCAGCAGACAGGCCGCGCCCTCGGACGGGATCGCATTCCACGGGCTCAGCCGATCGCGCAACAGCCCCTGCGCGGCAAGATAGTCCAGCATGAACGGGGTCACGAGACTGTCAGCGGCGGCGATATAGGCGCGGGGCAGACGGTCATGCTGCCCCATCTGCCGGATCAGCGACAGGGCTCCGGGCGCGCCGCCGAAATGCAGATCCACCCCCGATACACGGGAAAAATCCAGCCGCGCGCAGGTCTCCCGAAAGGCATCCTGGAACACCGAGCGTCGCAGGATTGCGGGCAACAGGACAATCAGCGGCGCTTCCTCGACCGCGCCGTGGCGCGCCTCCTGGTCAGCGATGCAATCCACGAAGGCCCGGTGCAGCAGACCGGCCACGCGGGCCGGGAAATCGGCCAGATCGCGCAACTCGGGAACAAATCCCATGATCTGGCGCTGACCGTCGGCGCCAACCCATCTGGGATGGCGCTGAAACAACGGCGCACCGCAGAGCAGCGCGGCAACCTGCTGGCGCTGATCACCCGGCGCCGGGGTCGCAAGGCCAAGCGCCCTGATGAACAAGGGCGCATTCATGCGCTCACCCCGGACAGTTGGCGCAGCGACAGCCGGGTGGTGCCGATCTGCTCATCCCGGCCGTTGCAGGCCAGCGCCCCCAGCCAGAGCATCGAGACGAGGTTGTCCGAGGGCCACAGATCGACCCGCGCCAGGTGCGCCGGCATGGGCACGACCCGCAATCCAAGGCGGGTCTCAAGGCGGAAAACGGCCTGCGGCAGACGGAATCGCCAGTCCCGGTCTGCGGTAAAGCCGCGCAGATGCACGGCCTCGCCCCCGACCATATGCCCGCAGGGCCATTGATCGCGCGGCGCGGAACACAGGAAGCGCGGATCATAATCCACCGGCATCGCGGGCGAACGGTTCTGCCGCCAGTCAGCGTCGAACCGGCCGGCAAGCATCACGCGATCCCGCCACCAGCGCGGGACCGGGCCAAAGCCGATGCTGCGCGAGGCCTGCGGGTCATGCGCGCAATCCATGCCCATCCCCTCGATGCGCGGCAGGTCGATCTCGGCCCCTTCGTCGAAAAGCCGTGGCGCGCGCAGCCCGATGCCGGTGCCCAGCGGGTTCTCGGGCGGTTGATCGCCGGGCTCTCCGGGCAGGGTGCCGCCAAAGGAATGCTCCCAGCCCAGCGAGGCGGGCTCTTGCGCGGATATGTCCAAAAGCCGCCAGCCACCGCCCGAAAGCCGCGCCCGGCGCGGCGGATACAGGATCGCCTGCTTGCGCAGCGCCCCGATCTCGACCGAAAGCGCGGCGGGGACGCTGGTCGCTGCGGCGGGCTGCGCTCTGCCCCGGATCAGAATGTCGGTGACCGGCGCAAAGGGGATCACATCGTCATCGGCAAGCAGGATCTCATTTTGCTGTCCGGCAAGGCGGGGGGCCAGATTGACCTCGATCTGCCCGGCCGCGTGCCGCAGCCTGCCGTCATCCTCAACCTCGAACGTGGCGCGGATGGCCGCGCACCAGTATTCATGCCCCTCGGCGTCACGCTGAAAGGTGCCCGCACATTTATAGCCGGTGGTGTTCTGGATCTGCCACATGGTCAGTTCCGCCCGATCAGCAGATCCAGATCGTCACGGGCGGGGCCGGGCCGGGCCGCGACGACCGCATCGCGCAGCGGCGACAGGATCCGGGCGGTGAAGCCATCGACGTCCCAGTCAAGGCTTTCCGGCGCAAGGATCGCGGACCCGCCCGGAAACAGCGCGACCGCCGCCAGTGTTCCCCTTTGCCCGAAGATCCAGTCCTGCACCAGAATGATGCCCGGCGCCTGCCCGGGCGCGATGAAATTCCCCAACCGGCGCAGGACCGCCAGCACCGCGACGATGGTCAGCCAGTTGTCGCTGAACAGGGTCTGGCCGATGGTCAGGGTCTG
>JAGPGI010000225.1 GCA_018056045.1 Paracoccus sp. (in: a-proteobacteria) | reverse complement strand
TCGGTCACCGGCTCGATCTATGTGGTGAAACCCAAGATGCACGGCCCCGAGGAAGTGGCCTTTGCCGGCGAGATCTTCGACCATGTCGAGGATGTGCTGGGCCTGCCGCGCCACACCGTCAAGCTGGGCATCATGGACGAGGAGCGCCGCACCAGCGCCAATCTCAAGGAATGCATCCGCGCCGCGAAACATCGCGTGGCCTTCATCAACACCGGCTTCCTTGACCGCACCGGGGACGAGATCCACACCTCGATGGAGGCGGGTGCGATGCTGGCCAAGGGCGAGATGAAGGCGCAGCCCTGGATTTCCGCCTATGAGGATCGCAATGTCGATATCGGTCTGGCCTGCGGTCTGGCCGGCAAGGCCCAGATCGGCAAGGGCATGTGGGCGATGCCCGACCGCATGGCCGACATGCTGACACAAAAGATCGGCCATCCGATGTCGGGCGCGAATACCGCATGGGTGCCCAGCCCGACCGCCGCGACCCTGCATGCCACGCATTACCATCAGGTTGATGTCCATGCCCGTCAGGCCGAGATCGCGGCGCTGGAACGCCCGGCGCGGCTGGACGATCTGCTGACCGTGCCGCTGGCCGGAGGCCGCAATTATAGCGACACCGAAATCACCCGCGAGCTGGAAAACAACTGTCAGGGCATCCTTGGCTATGTCGTGCGCTGGGTCGATCAGGGCGTCGGATGCTCGAAAGTGCCCGATATCAACGATGTCGGCCTGATGGAGGACCGTGCCACGCTGCGCATCTCGGCGCAGTCGCTGGCGAACTGGCTGCATCACGGCATCATTACCGAGGGGCAGGTCATGGACGCGATGCGCAAGATGGCCGGCGTGGTGGATCGCCAGAATGCGGACGATGCCGGCTATCGCCGGATGGCGCCGGAATTCGATGGCGTCGCGTTCCAGGCCGCCTGCGATCTGGTGTTTCTGGGCCGCGTGCAGCCCTCGGGCTATACCGAGCCGGTGCTGCATGCCCGCCGTCTGCAGGCCAAGGCCGAGCAGGCAGCGCAGGCCTGAGCAGGGGCCTGACCTAGGGCCTGATCGGGCAAGCGGCGGCCTGTTCGCCGCCACAGGAAATACGCCCATCGGATGTGACGCCAACGGGGCCTGTCAGAGCTTTCTCTGGCAGGCCCTTGCTGTATATGAACCTTAAGCTGCGGTGATTGCTGCGCGCCGCGGGATATTCCGGATATTGCCAGAATCGGCGCTGGATGCTCCACTTTCCGGACCGGGCCACCCGACATGCCGGGGCCGCCATCCTGCCGCAGGAGAGCCAGATGCCACATGATACCAAGCCATTCATCCAGATCGGTTCGACAGAAAGTGACCCCACGATTTCGGTCGAGGTGCTGAAGAACGGCCCCTATCGTGTCCATGGCACGCCGCCGCTGCATGTTCAGGTCATCGTTCAGAACAGCGAGGGCCAGTCCTGGTCCTATCGCGACGGCCAGTCCTTTGCGGTCAAGGACGGGGATACGCTGTGCCGCTGCGGCCATTCCAAGAAAAAGCCGTTTTGCGACGGCTCGCATCTGCGGGCGGGGGTCGATCTGACCGAAACCGCCACATTCGAGCCGCTGTTGGCGGGCGCCACGGAAATCGACGGACCTGAAATCAGCCTGACCGACAATGAGGCCTACTGCGCCTTTGCCCGCTTTTGCGACAATGGCCAGCGCTTCTGGAACGAGGTCCAGATCCGGGGCGAACAGCATACCAAGCTGGCCACCTATATGGCGCATCAGTGTCCCTCGGGGCGGCTGATGGTCTGGGACGACGCCACCCGCAAGCCGATCGAGGCCGCCTTGCCGGTATCGCTGTCGCTGCTGGAGGATCCGGGCGAGGGGGTCAGCGGCCCGCTGGTCCTGCGCGGCGGCATCCGCGTGCAAAGCGCGAATGGCGAAAGCTATGAGATCCGCAACCGCCAGACCCTGTGCCGCTGTGGCGCCTCGTCCAACAAGCCATTCTGCGATGGCAGCCACGCCTCGATCAAGTTCAAGGACGGGCTGGATCAATAGGCCCGCACCCCAGCCATGATGCGGACAAGGGGGCCATGCGGTGTGCATGGCCCCTTTCGCTTGCCGGCCCTTCGCCTCTATCCTGCGCGAATGGCGGCGCGGATCGGATGCCGGGTCCGGATCGGAGACAGGATGAAACGCTCACGGATCAATGCCATCATGACCGATGCGTCCGAGATGACCGCCGGGCGCGGCATGGTCTATGCGGAAAAGCTGATCAGTCAGGAAAACCAGATCAGCCCCATGCACACCCATATCATCAAGACCGAGGGCATCATCAACCGCTCGGGCGCGAAGCTGGCGATTCGACTGTGCGGCTCGGACGCGCAGGGGCGCATGGACCGCAACGCCCCGGTCCGGATCGATTGCGACGGCACCCCGCGCGAGGTGGCGCCGGGCGGCGTGATCCGGCTGGAACCGGGCGAATCCGTCACCCTGCGCCCCGGCGACTGGCATGAATTCTGGGCCGAGGGTGGCGCCTGCCTGATCGGCGAGGTTTCGACCGTCAATGACGATCTGACCGACAATATCTTTGCTGCCCCCATCGGTCGCTTTGCCAATGTGATCGAGGACGAGGCCCCGATTCACCTTCTGGTCAGTGATTACGATTCTGACGTTGCGTAATTTTTAAGCTTTGATCGTCGCGTCACGGTCTTGTGAAAGATTGTTGCGCGATGCTATGTAACGTCCTTACGGACGCTAACAGGGGAGGTCGCCTCGTGAAGATCGGCGCTTTGAAAGAGAATTACGAGGGGGAGGCGCGGGTAGCCGTCACCCCATCCTCGGCGGCTCATTTGAAAAAGCTGGGCCATGAGGTGCTGGTCGAATCCGGGGCCGGTGCGCGCGCGGGCTTTTCGGACGCGGCCTATCAGGCTGCCGGCGTCACGGTCGAGCCCAATGCCGACGCGCTGATCGGCGCGGCCGATGTGGTCATCAAGGTCCGTCCGCCCAGCGACGCCGAGGTCGGCCAGATGCGGCGCGGACAGACGGTGATCTCGTATTTCTATCCGGCGCAGAACGCCGAACTCTTGGAAAAGGCGCGCGAACAGGGCGTCACCGCCATCGCCATGGACATGGTGCCGCGCATCTCGCGCGCGCAAAAGATGGACGCGCTGTCCTCGATGGCCAATATCGCCGGCTATCGCGCGGTGATCGAGGCGGCGAACAATTTCGGCCGCTTTTTCACCGGGCAGGTGACGGCGGCGGGCAAGGTGCCGCCGGCCAAGGTGCTGATCGTCGGCGCGGGTGTCGCCGGTCTTGCGGCCATCGGCGCCGCGACCAGCCTTGGCGCGCAGGTCTATGCCTTTGACGTGCGCCCCGAGGTGGCCGAACAGATTGAATCCATGGGCGCCGAATTCGTCTATCTGGATTTCACGGAACAGCAGACCGACGGCGCCGCGACCGGCGGCTATGCCGCGCCCTCCAGCCCCGAATTCCGCGAAGCGCAGCTGAAGAAATTCCGCGAACTCGCGCCGCAGATGGACATAGTCATCACCACGGCGCTGATCCCCGGCCGCCCGGCGCCCAAACTCTGGACCGCCGACATGGTCGAGGCGATGAAGACCGGCTCGGTCATCGTCGATCTGGCCGCCGAGCGTGGCGGCAACTGCGATCTGACCGTCCCCGACGAGCGGATCGTGACCGATAACGGCGTGGTCATCATCGGCTATACCGATTTCCCCTCGCGCATGGGCGCGCAGGCCTCTGAGCTTTACGGCAACAACGT
This sequence comes from Paracoccus sp. (in: a-proteobacteria), assembly GCA_018056045.1. Classification (GTDB taxonomy): domain Bacteria; phylum Pseudomonadota; class Alphaproteobacteria; order Rhodobacterales; family Rhodobacteraceae; genus Paracoccus. The sequence goes on along the minus strand of JAGPGI010000225.1, from coordinate 1,474 downwards.
CCGCCACATGCTGGCGGACCTGACCCCCGGCAAGGACGGCGTTCTGGTTCAGAACATGGAGGATGACGTCATCCGCGGCGCCACCGTCACCTATGACGGCGACGTGACCTGGCCGCCGCCGCCGCCCAAGATCGCCGCCATCGCGGCGCAGAAGCCCAAGGAAAAGGTCAAGGAACTGACGCCCGAGGAACGCCGGGCCAAGGAAGTGGCCGAGTTCAAGGCGCAGACGAAATCGCAGGTCACTCTGCTGGGCGTGGGCGCGGTGCTGATGCTTCTGGTCGGCATGTTCGCGCCGGCCTCGTTCCTGTCGCATTTCATCGTCTTCGTGCTGTCGGTGTTCGTCGGCTTCCAGGTGATCTGGAATGTCAGCCATTCGCTGCACACGCCCCTGATGGCGATCACCAATGCGATCTCGTCGATCATCATTGTCGGCGCGCTCTTGCAGATCGGCTCGGGCTCGTGGCTCGTGGTGATCCTTGCGGCGCTGTCGGTGCTGATGGCCGGGGTCAACATCTTTGGCGGCTTCCTGGTCACGCGCCGGATGCTTGCCATGTTCCAGAAGTCGTAAGGAGGGGATGATGGAATACGGATTCACCACTGCCGCTTATGTGGTCGCCGCCGTCCTGTTCATCCTGTCGCTGGGCGGGCTTTCGGGGCAGGAAAGCGCCAAGCGCGCGGTCTGGTATGGCATCGCCGCCATGGCGCTGGCCGTCGTCGCCACGCTGATCGGGCCCGGCTATGGCAATTGGGGCATCACGCTGATCATGCTGGCCATCGGCGGCGCGGCGGGCTGGGTTGTCGCCAACCGCGTCCAGATGACCGAGATGCCGCAACTGGTCGCGGCCATGCACAGCCTTGTCGGCCTTGCCGCGGTGCTGATCGGCTTCAACGCCCAGTTCGAGCTGTCGCGCGTGTTGCGCGCCAAGGCCGCCGATGCCGCCGCCGAATTCCACGGCTTTGCCGCCGTTCTGGCCCATAAGACCCCGGCCGAGATCGCCATGCTCAAGGTCGAGGTGGCGCTGGGGATCTTCATCGGTGCGGTCACCTTTACCGGCTCGATCGTGGCCTTTGGCAAGCTTGCGGGCAAGATCGACGGCAAGCCGAAGAAACTGCCCGGCGGGCATATGCTGAACGCCGGCGCGGCGGCGCTGTCCCTGCTGGCGGTGATCCTTTACGCCACCACCGGCGCGCCGGTCCTGTGGCTGACGATCATCACGCTGGCCGCGTTCTTCATCGGCTATCACCTGATCATGGGCATTGGCGGCGCCGACATGCCGGTCGTGGTCTCGATGCTGAACAGCTATTCGGGCTGGGCGGCTGCGGCCATCGGCTTCACGCTGGGCAATGCCCTGTTGATCGTGGTCGGTGCGCTGGTCGGCTCGTCGGGTGCGATCCTGAGCTACATCATGTGCAAGGCGATGAACCGCAACTTCGTCAGCGTGATCCTTGGCGGCTTTGGCGGCGAGGCGGGTCC
>JAGPGI010000224.1 GCA_018056045.1 Paracoccus sp. (in: a-proteobacteria) | reverse complement strand
ATCGGGGTTTCGGGGCGGCAGGGTCATGCCACCAATCTAGAACATTACAAGAACACACACCAGAGACAGAGCCGTTTCAGCGATTTTAGACCGCTTTCGTCGCGTTATGGCTGCAAAAGCCCAAAGCGAGGCCTTTTCCGATCCGGCGTGACGCGTCATATTGAAGGCAACGGAGGATGACATGCCGCTGCCGCATTTCCTGTTGATGATCCTTGCCGTGATCCTTGCCGCCGGGCTGACAATCTGGGCGGCGAATGCCGTGGGGATTCCGCTGGCCGCCCTTGGCCTGCTGGCGCTGGTCGGTGCCGCGCTGACGCATCTGACGACGCGCGACCATCGCCATCATTGATTGACCGCTGGACCTAACTGTCCAGTTCGGTATCCCAGTACAGAAAATCCATCCAGCTTTGGTGCAGGTGGTTTGGCGGAAAGCGCCGGCCGGCCGCGTGCATTTCCTCGGGCGTGGGACGGCGCGCCGGACGGCGCAGCCGCATCCCCGAGGATTTCAGCGACTTGTTGGCCTTTTTCAGATTGCAGGGCGAACAGGCGGCGACGACATTTTCCCAGCTGGTGACGCCCCCGCGCGAACGCGGCACCACATGGTCAAAGGTCAGATCCCCCCGCGCGCCGCAATACTGGCAGCAGAATTCGTCCCGCAGAAAAAGATTGAAGCGCGTGAATGCCACGCGCTTCTGGGGTTTTACGTAATCTTTCAGCACCACGACCGAGGGGATGCGTATCGAATGCCTCTGGCTTCGGACCACCTCGTCATATTCGGCGATGATCTGGACCCGGTCCAGAAACACCGCCTTGATCGCCTCCTGCCAGGGCCAGAGCGAGAGCGGATAGTAGCTCAGCGGGCGAAAGTCTGCGTTCAGGACAAGGGCCGGGTTGCGACGCAGGCCCGATGGCTCGCGCACGAATTGGGTTCGAAAATCGCCGTGGTCGTCCAGCATCAGCCCTCTCGCTTTGCTTTGACCGGAACTCGCCAAATTCTTAACGCCGACTATATATCGCGGCTGACGGCTGGCAAGTCCCCGAATATATGCCTGTGGATCAATTATCCGCGCGGCGTGACATGGACGTGACAGAAGGGGGGCGCTGCTGTCAGGATGGGGCCATGACACGCAAACCGCCACCGCTTTTGGGCACGCTGGAATCAGCGCTCTACGCCGAGGACCTTGAGGGAGCCGCCCGCTTCTGGACCGAGGTGATCGGCCTGACCGAAATCGCCCGCCTGCCCGGCCGGCATGTGTTTTTCCGCTGCGGCGCGCAAGTCCTGCTGGTGTTTCGCGCGGAAGCCACGCGGGTGCCGCCCCGGTCGGACGCGCGCCTGCCAGTCCCCGCCCACGGCACGACCGGACCGGGCCATTTCTGCATGAGCGCCGCAGAAAACACCTTCGATAGCTGGCGCAAACATCTGGAATTACATGGAATAGAAATCGAGGCTGATTTCATATGGCCGCAGGGCGGCCGCTCGATCTATTTCCGCGATCCGGCCGGAAACTCCATCGAGATCGCCGACCCGGCGATCTGGAACTGACGGAAAATCAGGAAAGGCGCCGGGATCAGCGCCGGGCGCGGGCGCGCACAGGCACACGCTTGGGCTCTGGCAGCACCAGACGCAGGACCATCAGGCTGGCCGGGATCAGGGCGGCAGTCATCAAGATCAGGTCCATGTCGTGTCTCCTCAGCACTTGAGGGAAAGGTAAGGCCTGCATCAGGTGATGCAAGCCCCATTTCGTTCAAAACCCTATGACCTTGCGGAAAACCGCTCTTTGAGGAAGGCCAGTGCCACCGACAGCCCGTCGGGCGAGATGCCATGCCCGGTGCCCTTCATCACATGGCCATAGACGGTAAAGCCCGCGTTCTGCAGCGCCTCGCCGGCAATGCCCATGCTGTCGAAAGGCACGACCGGGTCCTCATCGCCATGAATCAGCAGGATCGGCGGCCTGGTTTTGGCATCAACGGCCGGTTCGGGATCGATCAAACGGCCGGAAAAGCCGACGACACCGGCAATCTCAGGCACGCGCTGCGGCGCGACGCTCAGCGCCATCATCGTGCCCTGCGAAAATCCGACCAGTGCCAGCCGGTCGGCGGGGATGCCTTCATCGACCAGAACTTTATTCAGAAACGCATTGATATCCTGAAAGGATTGGGCGGCGGACGCCTTGGCCTGCTCTTCGGATGAGCCATCCATCCACGGGATCGGGAACCATTGGTAGCCCATGGGATTGTTGACGCAGCGCTCGGGCGCGTTCGGGGCGTAAAAGGCCGTCCGGGGCAGATGCGGCGCCAGCGGGTCGGCCAGTCCCAGCAGGTCTGCCCCGTCGGCGCCGTAACCGTGCAGGAACACCACCACGGTATCGGCCTTTTGCGGACCCTTGCGTTCCGATTTCAACTCTCGCGTCATCTGATCCCCTCTCGGTCCTTGGCCACGCGGTAATAGGCCCAGAGCGCCCGCGCCGCAACCGAGCGCCAGGGCCGCCACGGCTCGGCCAGCTCGGTCAGCGCCTTGGGCGTCGGACGCTCGGCCAGCCCGTAAAGCAGCTTCGCCGCCTCGGCCAGCGCAAGGTCGCCCGCGGCGAAGGCATCCGCGCGGCCAAGGGCGAATTTCAGATAGATATCAGCGGTCCAGCGCCCGATACCCGGCAAGGCAGTCAGGCGCGCGATCACCTCGTCGTCGGACAGGTCGCGCAGCCCCGGCCAGTCGATCCCTGCCTGAGCAATGCCGCGCAGATAGCGGATCTTGGGCCGCGACAGGCCGACGGCGCGCAGGGCGTCCTCATCGGCTGCGGCAATCGCCGCCTCATCCGCCAGCCCCGCCGCCGCCATCCGTCCCGAGATCGCATTCGCGGCATGGGTCGAGATCTGCTGGGACACCACCGCATCGCGGATGGCGACAAAGCCCTCGTCCCAGCGTCGCAGCGGCAAGGGCAGCAGCGCCGGCAGCTCCCGCGCCCAGACCGGGCAGACCTGCATCAGATGCGCCGCACCCGCCTCAAGATCGGCCGGGCCACGGATCAGCCCTGTCACGCGCCGCCCTCGTCATGAAGGCGGGCATCTTCCTTGAGCCGGGTCTCATAGGCCATCGAGATATGGCGGCGCAAAGCCTGCTCGGCCCCGGTCTCGTCGCGCTTGCCGATGGCATCGACGATCGCCTGATGCTCGTCCAGCGTCACCGAATCGCGGCCCTTGGCGGCCAGCGTCGTTCCGGCCATCAGCGCCATGCTGCGATGCACGAGGTTCAGCTGTTGCACCAGATAGCGGTTATGCGAGGCCAGATGGATCTGGTGGTGAAAGCGGCGATTGGCGCGGGCCAGTGCCGAGGGGTCGCCAAGGCTGGCGCGGTCCTCGACAATCATGCCGGCAAGGACGCGAATCTCCTCGGGGGTGGCATGGCGGGCGGCCAGCCGGGCGGCCAGCGCCTCCAGCTCGGTGCGCACGGTGTAAAGCTCGGCCAGCTGGTTGTGGTCCAGCGTGGCGACGATCAGGCTGCGCCCGTCGCGCTTGAGCATGGATTGCGTTTCCAGCCGCTGCAGCGCCTCGCGGACCGGGGTGCGCGAGACGCCGAAACGCTCGGCCAGCTCGGATTCGACCAGACGGTCGCCGGGGCGGTAGATGCCGTTGTCGATGGCCGACAGGATCAGGGTATAGGCGTCTTTCATGCGCCGCACGATCCGCGACGGCTGCGACGATTGCAAGCACCCCGCAGCCGGTTTAGGCAAGAGCCATGGATTTTCAGCACATCACCACCTGGATCTTCGATCTCGACAACACGCTTTATGCGCCCGATGTCCGGCTGTTCTCGCAGATCGAGAAACGCATGACCGCCTATGTCATGCGCGAGATCGGCGTCTCGGAACCAGAGGCGAACCGGCTGCGCGACCATTACTGGCGCCAGCACGGCACCACGCTGGCCGGGCTGATGGCCGAGCACGCGATCGACCCGATGCCCTATCTGCACGAGGTCCATGACATCGACTTTTCCGGTCTGAGCCCCGACCCCGAGCTTGCCGCGCTGATCCGCTCCCTGCCCGGCCGCAAGATCGTCCACACCAATGGCGACCACGCCTATGCGCTGCAGGTGCTCAGACATCGCGGGCTGATGGTGTTCGATGCCGTCCATGGCATCGACAATCTCGATTTTCACCCCAAGCCGGATGCGCGCGCATATGCCGCAGTCCGCGCCGCCGAAGGCTTTGACCCGACCTGCGCCGCCATGTTCGAGGACGACCCCCGCAACCTTTCCGTCCCGCATCTGCTGGGGATGCGCACGGTGCTGGTGGGCGATGGCCGCCATGGCCCGGACGAGCTGGGACTGGGTCACGACTTCGGCCCGCATGTCCATCACCAGACCACAGACCTGACAGAATTTCTGCGTGGCCTTGCCGAAAACCGCAGCGCCGCTAAAATCTGATCAGACCTTATCAACATCCGGGGGATCCCATGGGACAGGCCAGCCAAGAGGAACTGCGCAGCGAGGCGCGCACTGCCGCCCGGCTTTATTTCTTTGTGCTCACCGTTCTGGTGCTGGGCGTGATCGCCGTCCTGCTCTGGGGCTTGCCGGCGCTGACCATGATCGGCCTTGCCGCCACGCTCGCCGTTTACGGCATGCTGGTCGCTTATGCGACAGGCCTCTAGGCCGGCGATGCAGGTCGAAGACAGCGAAATCCTGGTCTCGGGCGGCGGCATTGCCGGGCTGATTGCGGCTGCGGCCTTTGGCAGCGCCGGCTATAGCGTCACCTGCGTCGATCCCGCCCCCCCGGTGACCGAGGAAGCGGCGCAGGGCTCGGACCTGCGCAGCACCGCCTTTCTGCATCCTTCGATCGCGGTCCTCTCGGCCGCCGGCCTCTGGGAACGGCTCGCCCCCCATGCGACGGCGCTTCAGGTCATGCGCATCATCGACGCGGGCGGGAAGCTCTCACAGGCACGCCTGACGCGCGATTTCGACGCCGCCGAAATCTCGGACCAGCCCTTTGGCTGGAACCTGCCCAACTGGCTTTTGAAGCGCGAGATTTCGGCCCGGCTGGCGCAATTGCAGAATGTCCGCTTCCTGCCCGGCACCGGGACCGCAGACCTGCTTGCCCGCGACAGCGAGGCGCTGGCGACGCTGACCGACGGCACGCGCATCCGCGCCCGGCTGGTGATCGGCGCAGACGGCCGCAACTCGCCGGTCCGTCAGGCGCTTGGCATCGGCACGCGCACGCTGCGCTATGGCCAAAAGGCGCTGGCCTTCGCCGTCACCCATGAAC
>JAGPGI010000223.1 GCA_018056045.1 Paracoccus sp. (in: a-proteobacteria) | reverse complement strand
CGTCCTTCCGGGCGCATCGTGTTGGACCTATAATGGATGTCGCGCCGATGAACCTTGCCACGAGGGCAGAGCTAGTCCTTGCCCCGCAGCCCAAACCGAAGGGAATCCGGCCCATGGCCTTGATGCCACTAGACTATCCGACGATGCGCGCCGAATTTCTGGAAGCGGCCGAGGCCACGGGGGCCGAGCTGCATGCCTACCCACATCCGCAGCCGGGACCCAATGGCGAGGTCATTGCCACCGATGTTGCGCTGATCGGCAGCCCGACGGCGAGCCGGCTTCTCGTCATCAATTCCGGCACGCATGGGGTCGAGGGCGCCTATGGCTCGGCCGCGCAGGTCGCGTGGATGCGGCGCCATCAGCCGTGGCACCTGCCCGAAAACACCGCCGTCCTGATGATCCATCTGATCAACCCCTGGGGCGCGGCATGGTCGCGCCGGGTGAATGAGGACAATGTCGACCTCAACCGCAATTTTCTCGACTGGTCGCAGCCCCGGCCGCAGAATCCGGGCTATGCGCCGCTGCATTCGGCGCTGGTCTATGCCGATCTGGACGGCCCCGATCGCGCAAGGGCCGATGCGGCCTATGCCGAAGCCCGCGCACGCATGGGCGGCTTTGCGGGGCTGGCACCCTTTGTCGAGGCGGGGCAGTACAGCCATCCGGACGGGCTTTTCTATGGCGGCAATGGGCCGGTCTGGTCGAACCAGACCCTGAACCGCATCCTGTCGGATTTCGGCGCCGCCGCGCAGGATGTCATCGTCTTTGACCTGCACACCGGCGCTGGCCCCTATGCCTATCCCGCGCTGCTGTCCGTCGCGGTCGAGGACCACGCGGGCCTCGACTGGGGCCGCGCGCTGTTCGGTCCGGCCATGTCGGTTGTGCTGACGGGTGAGGGGCGGACGACCGATACCGGCATTGCCGCGACGGCGACGGGCTATGTCTCGGATGCGGTGCGCAAGGCGATGCCGCAGGCGCGGGTTCTGCCCTTGGTCATCGAATGTGGCACCCTGCCGGGTGAGCAGGTCAACAATTCCGTGCGCGAAGACAATTGGCTGCATCTTTACGCCGACCCGCTGTCGCCGCAGGGCCAGCAGATCAAGGACCGGCTGCGCCATGCTTTCGTGCCCGCCGATCCCGACTGGCAGGCGCAGGTGCTGGCCGCCAGCCTTGCCTATTTCGACCGCGCCTTGACCGATCTTGAGCGGCAGGGCGGCAATGCGCCGCGTCTGGCCGTGGCGAAACCGGTGGCCCGAGCGCCAGAGTCCGGTCAGCCCGCCGTCGAGGTCCGCGATCTGCATAAAAGCTATGGCCCGCTTGAGGTGCTCAAAGGCGTCGATCTGGTCGCGCAACCGGGCGAGGTCGTGTCGATGATCGGCTCAAGTGGGTCGGGCAAGTCGACCTTCCTGCGCTGCATCAACCTGCTCGAACAGCCCAAAAGCGGCCGCATCGTGATTGACGGCGAGGAAATCCGGATGAAGCCGGGCCGCGACGGCATCACCCTTCCCGCCGATCAGAAGCAGGTGGAGCGCATCCGCGCCCGCGTCGGCATGGTGTTTCAGAGCTTCAACCTGTGGCCGCATCTCTCGGTCCTCGACAACATCACCGAAGCTCCGATCCATGTCCTGAAGGAAAGCCGGGCCGAGGCGATCGACCGCGCCCATGAGCTGTTGAAGAAGGTGGGGCTTTCGGAAAAGCACGCCCATTTCCCCGGTCAGCTGTCGGGCGGCCAGCAGCAGCGCGCTGCAATCGCGCGCACTCTGGCCATGCGCCCCAAGGTCATCCTGCTCGATGAGCCGACCAGCGCGCTCGACCCTGAACTGGTGGGCGAGGTGCTGCGCGTCATCCGCCAGCTCGCGGAAGAGGGCAATACGATGATCCTCGTCACGCATGAGATGCAATTCGCGCGCGAGGTCTCGCATCACATCAAATTCCTGCATCAGGGCCGCGTCGAAGAAGAGGGCGCGCCCGATCAGATTTTCACCAATCCCCGCTCTGAACGGCTCAGCCAGTTCCTCGCAAGATGCAACTAAGCCGGACCACCGGACAGGACCCGCGCGATCACACGGGAAAAATCGTGACGAACCAACAACATAGGGAAACAGATATGAAACTGAACCTTTTCTCTGTCGCAGCGATCCTGTCGCTCTCCGCGGGCGTTGCCGCCCATGCCGCCGAGGGCGAGCTGGTGATCGGCACCGAAGGGGCCTACCCGCCGTTTTCGATGGCGGATGCCAATGGCAATGTCACCGGCTTTGATGCCGATGTCGGCAATGCCCTCTGCGACAAGCTGGCGCTGAAATGCCGCTTTGTCGTGCAGGCCTTCGATGGCCTGATCCCGGCGCTGAACGCCAAGCGCTTCGACGTCATCATCTCGGGCATGTCGATCACCGAAGAGCGCGGCAAGCAGATCGACTTTTCGCGCAGCTATGGTGAATTCCCGAACAACTTCATTGCCAAGAAGGGCTCGGAACTGGCCGGGGCGAAAGACCTTGATACGCTGAAGGCGGATCTCGGCGGGCTGCGCGTCGGCGTGCAGGGCGGCACCACCCATGCGGCCTATGTCGAGAAGAACATGCCCGACGTCCAGCTGATGACCTATGACACGCTGGACCAGATGCAGATCGACCTGGCCAGCGGGCGTCTGGACAGCTCATTCGCGGATGCCTCGGCGCAAAGCGATTTTCTGGCCAAGCCCGACGGGGCCGAGTTCCAGATGGTCGATGTGGTGATCGACTCCAGCTCGGATGCGACGCTGGGCACCGGCCTTGGCATCGGCATCCGCAAGGATGAAGCCGAGCTGAAGGAAAAGATCAACGAGGCGCTGTGCGAACTGGGCCGCGAGGGCACGCTGAAAACCTCGTCCGAGAAGTGGTTCAAGATGGACATTTCGCAGACCTGCGACTGATCCCTGATCGACCGGGAAGGCGCTGACGCCTTCCCGACCCATCCTTCAGACAGGCGGATTCCATGCAATTCGGGTTAGCTCAGCTTTGGGAAGGCGGCTGGATCGGCGCGCTTCTGCGCGGCGCGTCCATCACCATCGCGGTCGGCTTCGGAGCCATGCTTCTGGGGCTGGTCATCGGCATTGCCTGCGGGCTGATCAAATGGGGACAGGTCCGGCCGCTGAACTGGCTGGTCGATATCTATACGACCGTGGTTCGCGGCGTGCCGGAACTGCTGATCATCTATCTTCTGTTCTTCTCGTCGGTCGAATTCGTGGCCCGGATTGGCACCGCCTTCGGCTGGGCGGGGCTGGCGGACACGGGCTATCCCTTCCTGATCGGGGTCATCGCCATCGGCACCATCTCGGGCTCTTACGCGACCGAGGTCGTGCGCGGTGCGCTGGCCGCCATCCCGAAGGGCCATATCGAGGCCGCCCGGGCGCTTGGAATGCCGCGCAAGCGCATCTTCCGGCGGATCATCCTGCCGCAGATGCTGCGGATCGCGGTGCCGGGGCTCAACAACATCTGGCAGGCCACGATGAAGGACACCGCGCTGATTTCGGTCGTCGGCCTGCAAGAGCTGATGCGGACCGCCTTCATCGGCGCCGGTTCGACGCGCAACCCCTTCATCTTCTACCTGATCGCGGGGGCGCTTTATCTTGTCATCACCTTTGTCAGCCAGATCGGCTTTCGCCGCGCCGAGCGGGCGCTGGTGCTGAAAGGGAGGGCCTAGGATGGACGCCGATCTGATCACTCGCGCGGTCACGACGCTCGCCAAAGGCGTGAGTGTCACGCTGACGCTGGCCGCCATCTCTGTTTCGATCGGCTTTTGCCTTGGCCTTGGCTTGGCGGTGATGCGGCTCTCTGGCAATCGGCTGCTGTCAGGCTTTGCGGAAGGTTACAGCGCCGTCTTTCGGGGCACCCCGCTGCTGGTGCAGCTTTTCCTGTTCTATTACGGGCTGGGGCAGTTCGATGCCGTCCGCAACAATGCGCTTGCCTGGTGGGTGATTGGCGATGCGATGCATTGTGCCATTCTTGCGCTCGCGTTGAACACGGCCGCTTATACCTCCGAGATCCTGCGCGGCGGTCTCATGTCGATCCCCGTCGGGCTGATCGAAGCCGCCAAAGCGGCGGGCATGTCACGCGCCCTGCGCTTTCGCCGGATCGAGTTTCCGCTGGCGATCCGGCAGGCGCTGCCCGCCTATGGCAATGAGATCGTGCTGGTGATCAAGGGCACCAGCCTTGCCTCGACCATCACGGTACTTGAGATCACCGGCCATGCCAAGCGGCTGATGAGCCAGACCTACGCGATCTTTGAAGTCTTCACGATTGCAGGCCTGTTCTATCTGGCCATCAATATGGCGCTGATCTTTGCCATGCGTCGGCTGGAGGCGAGGATGTCCGCCCCGGGCCGGTAACGCCAGCACGGCAAAATCCAAAGCCCGGCCAGCCCGTCCCCGCTGGCCGGGCTTTGTCTTTGCGGAAGGACAATTGCAGGTCGCGTGAGCCTGCACGATTGTCGGTCAATCGCCGCCCCGCCTGTTCAGGGCAGAGAGCGGCTCTGATGATGTGACCGCCCCCCGACGGCATCTCTGTGCCAAGGTGGGTCTGCGATGATCCACAAAGGAGGACGGTCATGTCGGAGATTATCACGGTCGGGCTCGATCTGGCGAAGAATGTGTTCCAGGTGCATGGGGCGGACGCCGCAGGCGGTGCGGTGCTACGGAAGAAGCTGCGGCGCACGCAGGTGCTGGGGTTCTTTGAGGCTTTGCCGCCTTCCGTCGTGGCGATGGAAGCCTGTGGTGGTGCACATTACTGGGGTCGAGAGATTGGCAAGCTTGGACATGAGGTCCGGCTGATCCCTCCGGCCTACGTGAAGCCCTTCGTCAAACGGCAGAAGAATGACGCCGCCGACGCCGAGGCGATTTGCGAAGCTGCACAGCGTCCGACGATGCGCTTCGTGTCGGTGAAGAGCGAAGAGACCCAAGGGGCGGCGATGGTGTTCCGCGTGCGCGAGTTACTGATCCGGCAGCGCACCCAGGCGATCAACGCCCTGCGCGGTCACCTTGCCGAGTTCGGGCAGGTTGTGCCGCAGGGCGCTGCCAATGCCTCGAAGCTGATCGCCATCGTCGAAGATCCAGAGAGCGGGTTGCCCGCCGAGGCGACAGCCACCCTGCAGGTTCTGATCGGATCCTTGGCGCACCTCGAGGCGCAGATCGGGAGGCTCGATGCCGAGATCTCACGCTGCGCCAAAGAGAACGAGGTCGCCCGACGGCTGATGACGGTGCCGGGCATCGGCCCGCTGATCGCGACGGCCA
>JAGPGI010000222.1 GCA_018056045.1 Paracoccus sp. (in: a-proteobacteria) | reverse complement strand
TCGTCTGTGCCACCCTTAGCGGGTCGGGGTGATCAGGATCTGCACGCGGCGGTTCTGGGCGCGGCCCGCCACCGTCTCATTGCTCGCGACCGGCTGGCTGGCGCCGCGGCCCGCGGTGCTCAGGCGGTTCTGCGCCACGCCGCCGGCGCTCAGGATGCCCGCGACCGAACGCGCGCGGCGCTCGGACAGGTCCTGGTTATAGGCGGCCGAGCCGGTGCTGTCGGTATGGCCGACGACCTGGATCGTGCTGTCGGGATATTGCTGGAGGTTGCGGGCAATGGTGTAGAGATCATTCTGCCCCTGCGCGCCCACGGCCGCCGAGTCGGTCGCGAACAGCGTCGATTCCGGCATGGTGACCGACAGATAGCTGCCATGGTTCACGACCTGGATATTGGGGTTGTTCAGCGACTGCTGCAGCGATTTCTGCTGCCGGTCGAGGATGGCGCCGATGCCGCCGCCCAGGGCCGCACCGATCAACGCGCCCCGTGCCGCGTCACGGCCCTGATCGTTCTTGTCGCTGTCGCGCGTGGCACCAAGGATGCCGCCGATGGCCGCGCCAGCCAGCGCGCCGGTCTGGGTGCGGCTCAGGCCGGTCCCGGTGCCGGTTCCGGTCGGGTTGCCATAAGGGTCGGTGGTGGCGCAGGCGCTGACGGCGATCACACCGACCGAGGCCAGCAGCAGCGGAATACGGGTCTTCATTGTTTCTTTTCCCTTTTTAGCGGGCGATCCATCATCGCCTGTCCAAACGATCTGGTCCGCGCTTTGCTGCGCGGCCGCTGGTGCCCAAACACCGCGACCATGCCACGGGTTCCCGGCCAAGGCCACAGGAACAGGCGGAAATCCCCGCGGGATGCGTCACAATGCAGCGATGGCGCGAGGGGCGATACTGGCGCCTTCGCGGGCCAGAAGCGCGCGCTTGATCGCCGCGCCCCAATGATAGCCGCCGATGCTGCCATCGGTGCGGGTGACCCGGTGGCAGGGCACAGCCCATGAGACCGGGTTCTGCCCGACCGCTGTCCCCACCGCCCGCAAGGCGCGCGGGCGTCCGATGCGGTCCGCCAGCATCGCATAGCTGATGACCTGCCCGGCCGGCACCTCAATGAGCGCGCGCCAGACGGCGAGTTGAAACTCGGTTCCGGTCAGGTGCACGGTGATCTCGCCCCGATCCGCGATCAGCGCATTCACCGCCGGGGCCAGCGCCTCGGGGGCGGTGACGATGCGGGCGCGCGGCCAGCGGGTGGCCAGATCGGTGCGAACCTCGTCGGGGGACATCTCGCCCGCCAGCCCCAGCCCCCAAAGCGCGCCGCCCGCGCCAAAGGCGATCACGGTGCCAAAGGGGGTGCTGAACTCGCCGTGGCACAGCACCGCGCCGGCATCCTCGGCGGGTTGGGTGGTGATACGGACCCGCAGGCCCGGGGCGGGTTGGGCAAAGGCGAAGACGGTCTGGGTCATGGCGGCCTCATCTGCGGTTTCGGCTCAGATTAGCGCAAGTTCGGTGTGAATCCAGTCACGGATGCGCGCAAAACCGGGCGCCAAAGCTTGCACATGACGCGCGCGCGGGGCATCAGGCGCATATGGCCCGCGCATCCTCGCCCCGCATCCCGCAAGCCCTGCCTTACGCCACCCAGATGGCGATCTTTTCGCGTTTCCGCGCGGCCGAGCCGCAGCCCCTGACCGAGCTGCACTATGTCAACGCCTTCACCCTGCTGGTGGCGGTGGCGCTCTCTGCGCAATCGACCGATGCCGGGGTGAACAAGGCCACCAGAAACCTGTTCAGCCGCGTGACCACCCCGCAGGAAATGCTGGATCTCGGCGTCGAGGCGCTGACCGAGGAAATCAAGACCATCGGCCTGTTCCGCCAGAAGGCAAAGAACGTGATCGCGCTGTCGCAGCGTCTGGTCGATGAATATGGCGGCGAGGTGCCGCAGTCGCGCGCCGCCCTGACGACCTTGCCCGGCGTCGGGCGCAAGACCGCCAATGTGGTCCTGAATGCCGTCTTTCACTTTCCCGCGCAGGCGGTCGATACTCATATCTTTCGCGTCGGCAACCGCACCCGCATCGCGCCCGGCCGAGATGTCGAGGCGGTCGAGCGCGCCATCGAAGACAATGTTCCCGTCGAATTCCAGCAATATGCCCATCACTGGCTGATCCTGCATGGCCGCTATATCTGTCAGGCCAAGCGGCCACGCTGCGGCATCTGCCCCATCGAAGACCTTTGCCCCTATGAGGAGAAGACCCAATGACCACCCCCTATGTGATCGGCATTGGCAATGCGGTCATGGACGTGATCGCGCCCGCGTCGGATGCAAGCCTTGCGCGGCTGGGCATTGAAAAGGGCATCATGCAGTTGATCGACCGCGAGCGCTCGGAATTCCTGATGGCGGCGCAATCGGCCGATACGGATGCGCAAAAGGCGCGGCTGGTGCCGGGCGGTTCGGTCGCGAATACCCTTGCAGGCATAGGCGCGCTGGGGCTGAAGACCGCCTTTATCGGCCGTGTGGCCGGCGATCCGCTTGGCCTGTCCTATGCCGAGCAGACCGAGGCGCAGGGCACGGTTTTCGTCAATCCGCCGGTGGCGGGCGAGGTGCTGCCGACCTCGCGCTCGATCATCTTTGTCACGCCGGATGGCGAGCGGTCGATGAACACCTATCTGGGCATCTCGGCCCAGCTGGATGCGGGCGATGTCAACCCGGTCACCTTCAGCGGTGCCGACTGGCTGTTTCTTGAGGGGTATCTGTTCGACAAGGATGCCGGCAAGGCCGCGTTCCTGAAGGCGGCTGATGCCTGTCACAAGGCGGGCGGGCAGGCGGGGATCGCGCTGTCGGACCCGTTCTGCGTCGACCGCCACCGCGCCGATTTCCGGCGTCTGGTCGCCGGGCCGATGGATTACGTCATCGGCAATGTCCATGAGTGGAAATCGCTCTACCAGGTCGAGGACCTTGAGGAGGCGCTGCGTCTGGCCAGCGCCGATTGCAACACGGTGATCTGCACCTGTTCGGGCGATGATGCGATCCTGATCCGCGGCGATGAGCGGGTCAGCGCGCCGGTCCATCGCGTCGTGCCCATTGATGCGACGGGTGCGGGCGACCAGTTCGCGGCCGGGCTGATCTATGGTCTGGCCATCCGGGCACCGCTGGCGGCTGCCGGGCGCATGGGCTGCATCGCGGCGGCCGAGGTCATCGGCCATGTCGGCGCCCGGCCTGAACGGGATGTGCGGGCGCTGTTTCGTGCTGAAGGGCTGATCTGATCGCGCTTGTGGCGCGGTTTTTTGGATATTTGAGTGAAGAAGAATGGGCAGAGGTTTACGCCTCTGCCCCTTTTCATTGCGTGATGGTGGCCTCAGGCGGCTTTCTTGCCGGCGCCGAAGCGGCCATAGAAGCTGTCGCCTTTTGCCGCCATGTCGCGCAGCAGTTGCGGCGTGGTGAAGCGGGGGCCGAATTTCGCCGTCAGATCGTCGGCGATCTCGACCGCGCGGGCGGCGCCCAGCATGTCGAGCCAGCTGAACGGGCCGCCCGACCATGGCGCGAAGCCCCAGCCGAGGATGGCGCCGACATCGCCTTCGCGGATGTCTTCGAGAACGCCTTCGTCCAATGCGCGCACGGCTTCCAGCGATTGGGCGAACATCAGGCGGTGCTGGACCTCGGTCAGTTCGGGCTGGGCGTCCGATTCAGGCCATTGCTGTTCGAGACCCGACCACAAGCCCTGACGCTTACCGGCCTCGTCATAGTCATAGAAGCCCGCTTTCGCCTTGCGGCCCATGCGGCCCTGATCGGCCAGCTTGAAGATGACCTGATCGACCGGGCCGTCGGCATAGGCGTCGCCCATCGCGGCCTTGGTCGCCTTGGCGATTTTCACCCCAAGGTCGATCGAGGTTTCATCGACCAGTTGCAGCGGCCCCAGCGGCATCCCCATCAGCTTGGCGGCGTTTTCGATCAGGGTCGGGCTGACACCCTCACCGACCATGCGGATCCCTTCGTTCAGATAGGGGATGATGCAGCGATTGGCGTAGAAGAAGCGCGCGTCATTGACCACGATCGGGGTCTTGCGGATCTGGCGGACGAAATCCAGCGCCTTGGCGACGGCGCGGGGGCCGGTCTCGCGGCCCTTGATGATCTCGACCAGCAGCATCTTGTCGACCGGGCTGAAGAAATGGATGCCGATGAACTGTTCGGGCCGGGCGCTGGCGCGGGCCAGATCGCTGATCGGCAGGGTCGAGGTGTTGGTGGCAAAAATCGCATCCGCCGCAATCGCGGCCTCGGCCTTTTTCGTGACCTCGGCCTTGACGCTGGGGTCTTCGAACACCGCCTCGACGATCAGGTCGCAGCCGGCGAGGGCTGCGTAATCGGTCGTGGGGGTGATGCGGGCAAGCACCTCGGCCTTTTTCTCTTCGGTCGATTTGCGGCGGCTGATCGCCTTGTCCAGCAGGCCGGCCGAATAGGCCTTGCCGCGTTCGGCGGCGTCTTGGGCTGCGTCGATCAGCACCACCTCGATCCCAGCCATGGCGCTGACATAGGCGATGCCCGCGCCCATCATGCCGGCGCCAAGGATGCCCAGTTTTTTCACGCTCTGGTCCGGGGCCTCGGGGCGGTTCGCGCCTTTTTCCAGCGCCTCCTTGTTGATGAAGAGGCTGCGGATCATCGCGGTCGAGCTGGGGTTCATCAGCACATTGGTGAACCAGCGCGCCTCGATCTTCAGCGCGGTGTCAAAGGGCACCAGCGCGCCCTCATAGACCGCGCTCAGCAGGGCTTTCGCCGCCGGATAGACACCCATGGTCTTGCCATGGACCATGGCTGAGGCACCCACGAAGGTCATGAAGCCTGCCGGGTGATAGGGCTCGCCGCCGGGCATCTTGTAGCCCTTGGCGTCCCAAGGCTTGACGATATCGGCGTCGGTCGCTTTCAGCACCCAGTCGCGGGCCGCCACCACCGGGTCGGCCACGACCTCGTCGATCAGACCTGCCGCTTTCGCCTTGGCGGGGTCGGAAAGCTTGCCCTCAAGCAGGAAGGGAGCCGCGCCCATGGCGCCGAGCTTGCGCACAAGGCGGGTGGTGCCGCCCGCGCCGGGGAAGATGCCGACCATGATTTCGGGCAGGCCGATCTTGGCCTTGGGGTTTTCTGCGGCGAAGATGCGATGGGTCGAAAGCGGCAGTTCCAGCCCGATCCCCAATGCGGTGCCGGGCAGGGCGGTGGCGATGGGCTTGCCGCCTTTCTTGGTCTTGAAGTCCATGCCCGCGAGTTCGATCTTGCGCAGCAGGCTGTGC
>JAGPGI010000221.1 GCA_018056045.1 Paracoccus sp. (in: a-proteobacteria) | reverse complement strand
GGCGCGCAGGACGGCGCGCTCTATAACGAGGACCTCGCCCCCATTCCCGCCGACAAGCGGCAATGGGGCGCCTTCGAGATCTTCAACGTCTGGAACAATGATATCCAAAGCCTGTTCGGCTATTCGCTGGCGGCGTCGCTGTTCATCACCTATGGGCTGAACGGCTGGGCGGTCTTTGCGGCCATCGTGCTGGCCGGGTTCTTTGTCATGTTTCTGGTGAACCTGACCGGGCGGCCCTCGGTCCGTTACGGGGTGCCCTATCCGGTGATGGCGCGGGCCTCGATGGGGGTTTACGGCGCCAAGTTCCCGGCGCTGGTGCGCGGCATCGTCGCCATCTTCTGGTATGGGGTGCAGACCTATTTCGCCTCGACCGCGGTGGCGCTTTTGCTGAACACGCTCCTGGGCATCGAGGGCGGGACGACGTTCCTGGGCATGACCGGCATCGACTGGCTGTCCTATGTCATCGTCTGCGTCTTTCAGGTCGGGCTGTTCATGATGGGCATCGAATGGGTCGGGCGCTTCCTGAACTGGGCCGGGCCTTTCGTCTATGCGGTGATGATCGCGCTGATGCTGATGATCTGGTGGAAGGCCGGCAATGGCATCTTTGCCGCGCTGGGATCGATCTTCGAGGGCTCGGATGCGACTGATCCGCGCGGGCCGGTCGTGGCCTTTGTCACCGTCATGGGCACGATGATCGCCTATTTCGCCGCCGTGGTGATCAATTTCGGCGACTTCTCGCGCTTCGTGAAGGACGAGCCGGCGATGCGGAAAGGCAATTTCTGGGGACTGCCGGTCTCGATCGCGCTGTTCTCGTTCATCGCGCTGTTCGTGACGGCGGGGACGGTGGTGCTGTTTGGCGAAAAGCTGGTGAACCCGGCCGATATCGTGGCACGGGTGGACAATACCGCGCTGACGCTGATCGCGGCGGTGACCTTCTTTGCCGCGACCGTCGGCATCAATCTGGTCGCGAACTTCATCCCGCCGGCCTATGACATCGCGAACCTTGCGCCCGACCGCATCTCGGCCCGGACGGGCGGGCTGATCACCGCCGGTATCGCGTTCTTTATCGGCGCGCTCTGGGTCTCGTTCATTTCGAATGTCGGGATCGCGGCCTTTGTCGACACGCTGGGCGCCGTTCTGGCGCCGCTTTACGGGATTCTGGTCGCCGATTACTATCTGGTCCGCCGCCAGAATATCGACCTGAACGCCCTGTTCAGCGCCGATCCCAAGGGACCCTATTACTATGAGGGCGGCTGGAACAAAAAGGCGATCATGGCCTTTGTCTTCGCCGCCGTCTTTTCGGTCGCGACGGTCTGGGTGCCTGCCCTGGCCAACCTCTCGGGCTTTGGCTGGGTCATCGGCGCGGTGCTGGGCGGGGGCTTCCACGTCATGCTGATGCGCGGCGCGGCCGGTCAGACCCGCGCCGCCTGAGCCGCGGAGATGATGGAGCGGCCCCGCCAAAGCGGGGCCGTTTTCGTTTCCGCCCGGGATGTTTTTCGGTCTATGACAGCAACACGCGCATCAAGGCAGGAATGTCCGGCGCTGCGGCGCAGGGCGCGAGGCCATCGAACCGGAGGAACCCCATGAACAGGCTGAAAGCCCGGCTCGCCGCCGGCGAAACCATCAAGGCGGCCTGGGCGGAACTTGCCAGCCCGGATGCGGCCGAAATCATGGTCCGCCATGGCTGGGATGTCATCGTCATCGACGGCGAGCACGGCGTCGGCGGGCTTGAGGACTGGGTCGCCGTCGCCCGCGCCGTCGAGGCGGCGGGGGGCGAGGCCGTGCTGCGCGTGCCCGAAGGCTCGGACGCGCTGCTCAAGCGGGTGCTGGACCGGGGGTTTCGCTCGATCATCGTGCCGATGGTGAATTCGGCGCGGGACGCGGCATCCATCGCCGGCGCCTGCCGCTATCCGCCCTTGGGCCGGCGCGGCTATGCGGCACCGGTGGTGCGGGGGTCGGGTTTCGGCACCGTGCCCGGCTATGGGGGCGATGCGGCCGCCAAAGACCTGCTGCTGATCGTGCAATGCGAACATGCGGATGCCGTCGCCGATATCGCGGCGCTGGCCGGAACGGATGGGGTCGATATGGTCTTTATCGGGCCCAATGACCTTGCAGGGTCAATGGGACTGCTGGAACAGCTTGAGGCCCCGGCCCTGCACGCGGCTTTCGAAGAGGTCGAGGCCGCGACACGTTCGGCGGGCAAATGGCTGGGCACGATCACCGGGCCGGGCCGGAGCTGGGCGGAGCTGCGTGCCAAGGGCTACGGGCTGATCGTCGGGCCCAATGACGTGTCGTTCCTGATCGCGGGCGCCCGCGCCGCCGCAGCCGAGGCCGACAAGGGCTGATCATTCCCGTAAGCCACCCGGATATTCCTGACCTGCATGGCGCGGGTCGCGGCCAGCGCGGTCAGGGGCGCGTCCAGAGCGCCGCCCATTTCCCTTATGCCCGCGCCAGACGCCATGCGCAGGGCACCCGCCGGCAGCGGGTGCCCTGCGCATTTCCCCTTGGCGTCAATGCATGCTCGGCGTGTTCTGCAACCGCGAGATCAGCCGCACAAAGGGCCAGAAGATGATGAAATAGATCAGTGCCGCCACCACCAGCGGCGTGGTGTTATAGGTCAGCCCCTGCGCGATCTGGGCGCCGCGCAGCAGCTCCTGCAGGGCCACGACCGAGGCGATCGAGGTCTGCTTGGCCAGCTCGACCGTGTTGCTGATCAGGTCGGGCAGCACGTTGCGCACGCCTTGCGGCAAGATCACATGCAGCGTCGATTGCGCCCAGCTCATGCCGGTCGAACGCGCCGCCTCGCGCTGGCCGTTCGGCACCGATTCCAGCCCCGCCCGGAAGATTTCCGAGAAATAGCTGGACCCGTTCAGCACCAGTGCCAGCACGGCGGCGCTGAATTCGCCAAAGGACAGGCCCATCATCGGCAGGCCGTAGAAGATGAAGATCAACAGCACCAGAGGCGGGATCGCCCGCATCAGGTCGACATAGGCCACGATCAGCCCGCGCAGCAGCCGGCTGCGGGTGTCCTGCGCCACCGCGATGACGGCGCCAAGGATCAGCGACAGCGGGATCGCCACCGCCGCCAGCCTGAGCGTCATCCAGAAGCCCTCGATCAGCAGCGGGCTGACCTGACGCAGGATCTCGAGGTTGAAGAAGGTATTGAGGAAGTCGTTCATCGCTTACCTCGCGGGGGTATGGGCGCGCTCAAGCCAGCGGGTGAAGCGCACGAAGGGCAAAAACAGCACCAGAAACAGCAGGGCGCCGACGGTCAGCGCGGTCGGGTTGGCGACCGTGGACTGGATCGACGAGGTGACGCTGAGAAGTTCCGGCACCGCGATGACCGAACCCAGCGTGGTGCCCTTGCTGATGCCGATGGCGCGGTTGGTCAGCGGCGGGATCGACATGCGGGTGACCTGCGGCAGGATCACCGAAAACAGCACCTGACCAAAGCCGAGGCCGGTCGAGCGTCCCGCCTCCCACTGGCCTTTTGGCACGGAATTGATGCTGGCCCAGAAAATCTCCTCGGCGAATGCCGAAAGCACCACCGAAAGCGCCAGCACCACCGCCCAGAAGGGCGCGATGACGATGCTGAAATAGGGCAGCGCGAAATAGACCAGCACGATCAGCACCAGCTGCGGGATCGAGCGGAAGAAATCGATATAAAGGATGATCAGCAGGTTCAGCAGCCGGAACCGGTAAAGCCGCAGGATCGCGATGCCAAGCCCCAGCGGAATGCCGATCACCACGGTCAGCACCGACATCGCCACCGTCAGGCCAAAGCCGCGCAGGATGTCGGGCCAATAGGGCGCCAGCAGCGAGAAGTCGAAGAAATAGCGGATGATCTGGTCCATGGCGGTCAGCCACGCGACCGGGACAGGAATTCGCGGATGCGCGGATGATCCGACTGCACGAAAACCTCGTCCGGGGTGCCCGAGATCAGCACCTCGCCCTTTTCCAGAAAGATCACCCGGTCGGCGATCTCGCGGGCGAATTGCATCTCGTGGGTGACCACGACCATGGTCATGCCCATCTCCTTGGTGCGCTTCATCACCCCCAGCACCTCGCCGACCAGTTCGGGGTCAAGGGCCGAGGTCGGCTCGTCAAACAGCATCACCTGCGGCTCAAGCGCCAGCGCGCGGGCGATGCCGACGCGCTGCTGCTGGCCGCCGGAAAGCTGGCTGGGATAATGACTCGCCTTGTCCTTGAGTCCGACCATCTCCAGATGCCGCATGCCGCTTTCCTCGGCGGCGGCGGCCGACATGCCGGCGACCTTGCGCAAGGCCAGCGTCACGTTTCCCAGCGCGGTCTTGTGCGGGTAAAGATGGATGCCCTGAAACACCATGCCGATGCGCCGGCGCAGCGCGTTCAGCTCGACATTCCTGCCGGTCACCTCATGCTCGCCGACGAAGATATGGCCCTCGCTGGGTTCCTCCAGCCGGTTGAGGCAGCGCAGGCAGGTGCTTTTGCCGGACCCCGACGAGCCGATCAGCACCACCGCCTCGCCCTCGCGGACGCGAAAGTTGATGTTGCGCAGGACCTGATGGGGGCCGAAGGATTTGCCGAGCCCCTCGACAACGACCACATCGTTCTGCCCCGGATTCTGCGGTGGGACGGGCGCGGGCGCGGCGGCGGGCGTCACTTGCACGCACCCGGCGCTTCGGCCTCGTCATAGCCGGCGAAACCGGGGGTGCCGCTGCCGGGATAGATCTTGGCGGTCGAGCTGTCGACCGCCGGAGCGATGCCGAACCATTTTTCATGCAGCGCGGCCAGGGTTCCGTCCTGCTTGATGCATTCCAGCGCGCGTTCCACCTGACCGCGGAACTCATTGTCCTCGGGGCGCATGGCAAAGCCGAAATCGCCGCCGGTCGAGACCGTCACCGTGACCTCGGTCATCGGGTTCTGGGTGGCGATATAGCGCGCCGCCGGGGTGTCGGCGATCATCGCATCGGCGCGGCCGACCATGATCGCCTGCACCGCATCCGCGCTTTTGTTGTAGCGCTGGATGGCATAGCCATGTTCGGCCTCATGCGCGGTCAGCCACTTGTCCGAGGACGAGCCGTTATTGACCGCGATCGCCTTGTCCTTCAGCGCCGCCAGGTCGGGCAGTTCGGTGCCCTTCTTGACCAGAAAGCCCAGCCCGGTCGGCAGGTAGGGTTCGGAAAACAGCATCTGCGCCGAGCGTTCGTCGGTCACCGTGGTCGGCGCGGCGATCATCTCGAAGCGCTTGGAAAACAGCCCCGCGAAGATGGCCGAGAAATTGGAATCGACCGCCTCGACGCCGGG
>JAGPGI010000220.1 GCA_018056045.1 Paracoccus sp. (in: a-proteobacteria) | reverse complement strand
GGCTTGCCGCCTCGCGGATCATGCGCTCGAAGGTGTCGAATTCCAGCGCCGGGTCGGCCAGCGCGTGCGCCAGGTCGAGGATCGGGCTGTCATCCTGTTGACGGTGGATGCGGTTCAGGATCAGCCGCTGAGGCGCTGCCAGCCGGTCAAAGACCATCTCGCCCGACTGGCCCACCGGGGCCAGCTGCGCGGGGTCGCCAAACAGGATCAGCACCGGAAAAATCTCGCGCAGGTCTTCGAACTGGCGCTCGTCCAGCATCGAAGCCTCGTCGATCAGGCCGATATCGAGGCCGTCCTCGCGCCGCTTCCAGCCGCGGATGAAGTCCGAGCCGCGCAGACCCGCCGCCGCCAGCGCGCCGGGGATCGAGGCGTGCTGGTCATAAAAGGCTTTCGCGCGGTCCAGCGCGGCCTCGGTCAGCCCCTCCATCAGGCCATCGACCGCCGGGCGGTCGCCCAGCCCGGTCAGCCAGTCGGCGATGCGTTCGTATTCGGGGTCATAGACCGGGGTATAGAGGATGCGGTGGATCGTCGTCGCCGGGACGCCGCGCATGCGCAGAACGAAAGCCGCCTTGTTGGTCGGGGCAAGGATCGCGACCGTGCGGCGGTCCTTGCGCCGCTTGCCCTCATAATCGCCCGAGATGATGTCGACGCCTGCCGTGCGAAGTGCCTTGGTCAGCTCTGCCAGCAGCAGCGTCTTACCCGAGCCGGCCTTGCCGATCACCGCCATGACGCGGCCCTTGCCGGGCTGAGGCGGGGCGATTTCCTCGGAGATCAGGTCGATGCCGGCATCTTCCAGCAGGGCGGCCAGCGCGTCCCAGGCTTCGGCCTGATCGGGGGAAAGGGTGGGAAGGGTCATGCGACCCTGTTAGCCCGGCGGGCGCGAGGGGGGAAGCCCCATCGCCCCGGAGCGCGGGTGGCATGGATATTTGGATGAAGAAGAAATCAGGCGCGGTCGTCCTTGGGTGAGCCCATGACCACATGGGTGGTGATGGTGGCGATCTGCGGGAATGCGCCCAGAACCTCGATATGGAAGCGGCGATAGGCTTCGAGGTCGCGGACCTCGACCCGCAGCAGATATTCGACCGAGCCGGTGATGTTGTGGCATTCGCGGACCTGCGGCGCGGCAAGGCAGGCGTGCTCGAAGGCGCGCTGGGCCTCGTTGGTGTGGCGCGACAGGCCGATGGTCACATAGGCGGTGAAGCCCGCCGCGCGGGCGGCAGGCGCGATCGAGGCGCGATAGCCCTGGATGGCGCCGCGCCGTTCCAGATCCTGCACCCGGC
This sequence comes from Paracoccus sp. (in: a-proteobacteria), assembly GCA_018056045.1. Taxonomy (GTDB): domain Bacteria; phylum Pseudomonadota; class Alphaproteobacteria; order Rhodobacterales; family Rhodobacteraceae; genus Paracoccus. The sequence continues at coordinate 4,030 of JAGPGI010000220.1, read as the reverse complement.
GCAGGCAGGCCGAGGGCGAGAGGCCCACCTCGGCCGCGAGCAGTTGATTCGGGATGCGGCCATTGCGCGCGAGGATGCGCAAGATCCGCGCGGATATGGGGTCGATATCAAGATCGGGTTGCTGTGTTGGCGCTGTCATTCGCAAATATAGTCTGAAATTGCGTCTATTCAGCAATAACATTGCGGCATCTAACGGGAAACACGCAATGTCGCAGCAAATTCTGATGGCGCTGGTCGCCTTTGCCTTTGTCACCTCGGTCACGCCGGGGCCGAATAATGTCATGCTGATGGCCTCGGGGGCGAATTTCGGCCTGCGCCGGACGCTGCCGCATATGCTGGGCGTGGCGCTGGGATTCGGGCTGATGGTGGCGTTGCTGGGGCTGGGGGTGGACCGGCTGATTGCCGGATCGCCGCAGCTGGCATTGGCGATGAAATGGGTCAGCATGGCCTATATGCTGTGGCTGGCGTGGAAGATCGCCCATGCGTCCGGGCCGATCGGCAAGGGCGATGTGGCGGCGCGGCCGATGAGCTTTCTGGCCGCCTGCGCGTTCCAGTGGGTCAATCCCAAGGCGTGGATGATGGGGTTGGGGGCGCTTTCGGCCTATTCCGCCGGGGCGGGCGGGGCGCTGATGGTGGCCTTGATCTTTACGCTGGTGAACCTGCCCTCGGTCGCGATCTGGGCGGCGATGGGGCAGGGGTTGCGGGGCCTGCTGGAGCGGCCGGCGCGGCTGGTCTGGTTCAACCGGGTGATGGCGGTGTTGCTGGTCGTCTCGATGGCGCCGGTGGTTATCGGGCACTGAGCGCGATCAGCGCGCCGACGCCCAGGACGATCAGGGCCATGCCCGCCAGCTGGCGCGGGCTTGCGCCTTCGCGGAAGATGCGGCCCGAGACGAGCTGCGCCATCACCACCTCGACCAGCGCCAGCGTGCGGACGTTGGCCGCCGCCGTCAGCGCGAAACCGATGAACCAGAACAGCGAGGCGAAGGCGCCAAGCGCGCCCGCACCCAGAGAGCCGCGCCAGTGCCGGGCGATGCCGGCAAGTGCGGCGCGGTCAGCGAACGCCAGCCATGCCAGCATCAGCGCGCTTTGCAGCGCAAGGCTGAGGGCAAGAATGGTCGCCGCGCGCGTGACGGTGTGGCCAAAGGGCAGGGCAAGGATGGCGCCGCGAAAGCCGATGGCGGAGAGGCCGAAAAGCGCGCCCGCCGCGACCCCCAGCGCCGCCGCCTGCCAGCCGCCGCGCCGCCAGTCGACGCCCGACATGATCACCACGCCCAGCGTGGCGGTGGCAATCGCGGCCATGCGTGCGGGGCCAAGCGGTTCGACCAGCAGGACCGCGCCGATCAGCGCCAGCGTCACCGGCTCGGTCTTGATCAGCGCGGTGGTGACGCCAAAGCCGCGCGATTTCATCGTCACCAGCATTAGTGCGGTCGCCGAAATCTGCGCCACCGCGCCCAGCATCGTCCAGACGAGCGCGGCACCGTCCGGCATGGGCAAGCTGGCGGCGCCGGGCGCAGGTCCGTCGGGCAGGGGTGACGGCGGGACCCAGGACAGCACCAGAAGGAACAGCAGCGCAAAGGGCAGGCCGAAAAGGAACCGCACCGCTGTCGCCCCCATCGTGCCCAGTTCCGCCGTCAGCCGGCGCTGCGCGGCATTGCGGCCGGTCTGGGCGGCGGCGGCGATCAGGGTCGCAAGGATCCAGCCCATCGGCCGCGCCCCTTAACCGCGAATGGCCGCCAGCATCCGGGTGACGTTTTCGGGGTCGGCCTCGGGGGTGATGCCATGGCCGAGGTTGAAAATATGCGGCCCGTTGGAGAAGGCCTGCACGATGCGGCGGGTTTCCGCAGTCAGTGCCTCGCCGCCGGCGACAAGCAGGCGCGGGTCCAGATTGCCCTGCACGCAGCCGTCCTTTTGCACCTCGGTTGCTGCCCAGTCGGCGCTGACGGAGTTGTCCAGCGCCACGCAATCGGCGCCGGTGGCGCGGGCAAAGCCGGCATAGCGGGGGCCGGCCTCGCGCGGGAAGGCGATGACGGGGATGCCGGGATGGCGGGCCTTGATCGCGGCGATGATGCGGCGCGCGGGTTCCAGCGCAAAATCGTCGAAATCGGCGCCTTTCAGTGAGCCGGCCCAGCTGTCGAACAGCTTGACGACCTCGGCCCCCGCCTCGATCTGGGCCGAGAGATATTCGATGGTCGCCTCAGTAATGCGTTCGATCAGGGCGGAGAAGGCCACGCGGTCGGCGGCCTTCATCGCATGGGCCGGGCCTTGGTCAGGGGTGCCGCGACCGGCGATCATATAGGTCGCGACCGTCCAGGGCGCGCCTGCGAAACCGATCAGCGTGACCTCGGGCGGAAGTTCGCGCGCAAGGATGCGGACAGTTTCATAGACCGGGTTCAGCACCTCGTGGATCGCGTCCACGGGTTTCAGCGCCGCGACACCGGCTGCATCGGTGATGGTCGACAGCCGTGGGCCTTCGCCGGTCACGAACCACAGGTCTGCCCCCAGCGCCTGCGGCACCAGAAGGATGTCTGCAAACAGAATCGCCGCGTCAAAGCCGAAGCGGCGGATCGGTTGCAGCGTCACCTCGGCCGCCAGATCGGGCGTATAGCACAGCGACAAAAAGTCGCCGGCCTGGGCGCGGGTCGCGCGGTATTCGGGCAGGTAACGCCCCGCCTGGCGCATCATCCACACGGGCGGAACGGGCAGGCGCTCGCCCGAAAGGGCGCGCAGGATCGGTTTTTGTGACATGTCTCACCTCTTGGCGCCCTTCATGGCGCGCATCTTCCCGTTGTCAAGGCCAAGGGCGGACGCTAAGTCCATCGCATGACCCAGATGCCCGACCCCCAGAACCCCCTTCGCATCGGCACGCGCGGCTCGGCCTTGGCGCTGGCGCAGGCGCATGAGACCCGCGCGCGGCTGATGGCCGCGCATGGCCTGCCCGAGGATGCATTCGAGATCGTGGTCATCAAGACCACCGGCGACCGTGTGCTGGACCGCCCGCTGAAAGAGATCGGCGGCAAGGGCCTGTTCACCCGCGAGATCGAGGATGCGCTGAGCGCGGGCGAGATCGACATCGCTGTCCATTCGATGAAGGACATGCCGACCATCCAGCCCGAGGGGTTGGTGATCGACTGCTATCTGCCGCGCGAGGATGTGCGTGACGCCTTTGTCAGCCCGCATTTCGGCAGCATCTCGGAATTGCCGCAGGGCGCGGTTGTCGGCTCGTCCAGCCTGCGCCGGCGGGCGCAACTGGCGCAGCGCCGGCCCGACCTGCAACTGGTCGAGTTTCGCGGAAACGTGCAGACGCGCTTGAAAAAGCTGGAAGATGGCGTTGCGGTCGCGACTTTTCTGGCCATGGCCGGGCTGTCGCGGCTGGGCATGCAGCATGTGGCGCAGGGCGCGGTCGAAGCCGATGAGATGCTGCCTGCCGTGGCTCAGGGCTGCATCGGGGTCGAGCGGCGCGCCGATGATGCGCGCATCGGTGCGATGCTGGCCGCGATTGCCAATCGTGACAGCGCGCTGCGCATGGCGGCCGAGCGCGCCTTTCTCAAGCGGCTGGATGGCTCGTGCCAGACACCCATCGCCGGGCTGGCCGAGCTTGACGGCGACCGGCTGCATCTGCGGGGCGAGATCCTGCGCCCCGATGGCAGCGAGGTAATCGCCGGCGAACGCATGGGCGCGGCCCGTGACGGCGCGGCCATGGGCACCGATCTGGCCAATGAGCTGCGCGGCCGGGCGCCGGCGGATTTCTTTGACTGGGGCTAAAGCGCCAGCAACGCAACAAGGCCCAGCCCCAGCAGCACCATCGCCCGGCGATAGAGCGCAAGCCCGCGCATGAGATCGCTCGCGCCCGGATCTCGGGCGCCCTCATTCAGCCAGGGCTCGGGCGTTTCCACGCCCGCATAGCTGCGCGGCCCCGAGAGCCGCACCCCCAGCGCGCCGGCCATCGCGGCCTCGGGCCAGCCCGCATTGGGCGAGCGGTGGCGGCGGGCATCGCGGCGCATTACAGCCCATGCGTTCCGTGACCAGCCAG
>JAGPGI010000219.1 GCA_018056045.1 Paracoccus sp. (in: a-proteobacteria) | reverse complement strand
GACGAAACCGGCAAGCGTCTGGCCAAGCGCGACGATGCCCGCGCGCTTGGCCTTTACCGCGACGAAGGCCGCAGCCCCGACCAGATCCGTCAGATGCTGGGGCTCTGAGGTTCCATGATCACCACCTCGGCGTTATCGCGGATCGCGGTATAAAAGCAGCTGCGGCGGTTAGTATGGCAGGCCGGCCCGGTCTGATCGACCAGCAGAAGCAGGCAGTCGCGGTCGCAATCGACGCGCAGCTCAACCAGTTTCTGCACATGGCCCGAACTTTCGCCCTTGGCCCAGAAGGACTGGCGCGAACGCGACCAATAGGTGACCTGACCTGTCTCAAGCGTCTTGCGCAGGGAATCGGCGTTCATCCAGGCCATCATCAGCACCTCGCCGCCCAGATGATCCTGGGCGATGGCGGGGATCAGCCCATTGGCGTCGTATTTCAGGCTGGTTACGTCGAACATCGGCTTTCCTTTCGGCGGGACGATGCCTATCTAATGCGCGCAAACCCCGGGGGGAAGACCATGTCCGACAGCGACCTGATGCAGCTATATTCGCAGCGCATCCTGGCCTTGGCCTCGGACATCCCGCATCTGGGCAAGCTTGAGAACGCGACCGGCAATGCGCATAAACGCTCGCCGCAATGCGGCTCGTCGGTGACGGCTTACGTGGTGATGCGGGACGGGCGGATTGCGGATTTCTCGCAAGAGGTGCGGGCCTGCGCGCTGGGTCAGGCCTCGGCCGGGGTGTTGGGCCGGGTGGCGCTGGGACATTCGCGCGACGAGATCGCCCGCGCCCGCGACGAATTGCAGGCCATGCTGAAGACCGACGGCCCGGCCCCCACCGCGCCTTTTGACGCGCTTGAGGTGCTGCGGCCCGCGCGCGAATTCCCCAATCGCCACGCCTCGATCCTGTTGGCATGGGAGGCGCTTCTGGGCGCCATCGAGGCCTCGCCCGCATGAAAAAACCGGCCCCCGAAGGGGCCGGCAGTTGCACGCATGATCATCCGGGGGAAACGGTGACAGGACAGGCAAGTCATGTCGAAATGCGTGGGGCAGTGAGGGACAGACAGGCTGTAAAAGCCGGGATCAGGCCGCCAGAATCGAAGGCAGCGAAAACAGGATGATGGCGGTCACCGAAATGGCGACGGTGCCAAGCAGGTCAGACAGGGATTCGCGGGTCATGGGCGTTCTCCACAGTTTGTTTATACTTTGTTCTCATTTCAGCAGAACAAAGTAAAGAACTTTTTAGGAACATTTGCCGAATTATTAACGTGCGGGATTGTCAGCCCGCAGCCTTGTCAGCCTGCGGTGACCAGCCGGATGGCGCGGTCCTGCTCCATCAGCCACAAAAGCAGCCGCACGGCGCGGCCACGTTCGCTTTCCATGCCCGGGTCGCGTTCCAGAAAAGCCTGCGCATCCTTGCGCGCCAGCGCCATCAGCGCGCCCTGCCGCTCTAGATCGGCGATGCGGAACCGTGGCAGGCCCGATTGCGCGGTCCCGATCACGTCGCCCGCGCCGCGCATCGCCAGATCCTCCTCCGAGATGCGAAAGCCGTCCTCGGTCTCGCGCAGGATCGAAAGGCGGCGGCGGCCGCTTTCCGACAGCGGCTCGTGATACATCAGGAGGCAGCTTGAGGCGCCCGTCCCGCGCCCGACCCGGCCGCGCAACTGGTGGAGCTGCGCAAGGCCAAAGCTTTCGGCGCGCTCGATGACCATGATCGTGGCCTCGGGCACATCGACGCCGACCTCGATCACCGTGGTCGCCACCAGTATCCGCGCCCTTCCCGCGGCGAAATCCGCCATGGAGGCGTCGCGCTCATCCGGGGACATCTGGCCATGGACCAGCCGCACCTCATCACCGAAGCGCGCGCGCAGTTCCTGAAAGCGGGCCTCGGCGGCGGTCAGGTCGATGAGCTCGCTTTCCTCAACCAGCGGACAGACCCAATAGGCGCGCGCGCCGCCATCCAGCGCCCGGGCCAGATGATCGACCACTTCGGCCATGCGCGTGTCGGAAATCACCGTGGTTCGGATCGGCTGCCGCCCGGCGGGTTTTTCATCCAGCACCGACAGGTCCATGTCGCCGAACTGCGCCAGCGCCAGCGAGCGCGGGATCGGTGTTGCGGTCATCACCAGCATGTCGGGTGGCAGGTGGTTGCCCTTGGTCCCCAGTTCCATCCGCTGATTGACGCCAAAGCGGTGCTGCTCATCGACGATGGCCAGCCGCAGGTCGTTGAATTCGACAGCCTTCTGGATCACGGCATGGGTGCCGACAAGGATGTCGATGCGCCCTTCGGCCAGATCGGTCAGGATATTGGCGCGGGCATCACCCTTGTCGCGGCCGGTCAGCACCTCGATGCGGATGCCGGCGAGCCGCGCCAGAGGTTCAAGCGCACGGAAATGCTGGCGGGCAAGGATCTCGGTCGGGGCCATCAGCACGCCCTGCCCGCCCGCCTCGACCGCGACCAGCAGCGCGAGAAAGGCAACCAGCGTCTTGCCGGCGCCGACATCGCCTTGCAGCAGGCGGTTCATCCGGCGCGGCGCGGCCATGTCGGCGGCGATTTCCTCGACCGCGCGGCTTTGCGCGCCGGTCGGTGGCCAAGGCAGCCCGGCCAGAACCCGCGCCCGCAAGGCGCCATTGCCCTGCGTCTGCAGGCCCGTCTGCCGGCGCCGGTCGCGCCGCATCAGCGCCAGCGTCATCTGATGGGCAAAAAGCTCGTCATAGGCCAGCCGTGCCCGGGCCGGATCGGTCGGCGACAGGTTCTGCGGCCCGTCGGGCGCATGGGCACGGGTCAGGGCCTCGGCCCAGGCGGGCCAGCCCTCGCGCGTCAGAACCGAAGGGTCGATCCATTCGCCGGCCTCGGGCAGGCGCGTCATTGCCGCCGCCACCGCTTTTTGCACCACGCCCTGCGTCAGCCGCCCCGACAGCGGATAGACCGGCTCGAACTCCGGAGGCGGCGGAGTTCCCTCAGCACCGATATGGTCGGGGTGGACCATCTGCGCCATGCCGTCGAAAAGCTCGATCTTGCCCGAGACCATTCGGCGCTGGCCAATCGGCAGCTGGCTTTCGATCCAGTCGCGGCGGGGATGAAAGAACACGAGCTGCATGTCCTGCACCCCGTCCGAGCACTGCACCCGCCACGGCCGTCCCTTGGCAGCAGGAGGACTGTGGCGTTGGACGGTCACCGTGACGGTGACGATTTCGGGGGGCTGCGCCTCGGCCAGCCGAGTGATCGGGCGCCGACGGACGCCGGAATGCGGCAGGGTTAGGATCAGGTCGCGAGGCCGGGTGACGCCCATCTGCTCAAAGGACTCGGCCGCGCGCGGACCGATGCCGGGCAGGGTCTCAAGCCCCGCAAACAGCGGAAACAGTGATGGCGAGCGGCCCGGCGTCATCCCTGCGCCAGTACCAGCCATTGGTCCTCGTCGATGACCTCGATGCCCAGTTCAGCGGCCTTTTTCGCCTTGGACCCCGCCCCCGGCCCTGCGATCAGCAGGTCGGTCTTGGCCGAGACCGAACCCGCCACATTCGCCCCCAGCGCCTCGGCCCGCGCCTTGGCCTCGGCCCGGGTCATCTTTTCCAGCGTGCCGGTAAAGACCAGAGTCTTGCCCGCGATGGCGCTGTCGGTGGCGCGCGCCTCGGGCGGGATGACGGTTCGCAACTGCGCGAAGACCCGGTCGATCGCCGCGCGCTCGGGCGGATTGGCAAAGGCATCCGAAAGCGACAGCGCCATGACCGGCCCGATCCCGTCCGCCGCGATCAGGTCCGACCAGGCATCAGAGGCGGATTGCGGCGGATTGATATTGGCAATGACCGCTGCGCGGGCCTCGGCAACCCGGGCGCGACGCCCCTCGCTCGCGGCCAATGCGCGTTCGGCTTGCGCCGCATCATCGGCCGCGCGATGCGCCAGCGCCGCCGGGCGGCCGATATCCAGCGCATGTTCCAGCGCTTGCCAGTTCTGGAAATGCCGCGCCAAGTCCTGTGCCGCGACCTCGCCAACATGGCGGATCCCCAGCGCGAACAAAAGCCGCGCCAGCGCGATATCCCGGCGCCGGTCGATGGCCAGAAACAGGCTTTCGGCGCTTTTCTCGCCCCAGCCCTCGCGGTTCTTCAACTGCTGGATCTGGCCGGGGCCATAACGTTCCTGCAGGGTGAAGATATCGGCGGGCTCGCGGATCCAGCCGTCATGGAACAGCTCCTCGACCAGCTTGGTGCCCAGCCCCTCGATGTCGAATGCCGCGCGCGAAACGAAATGGCGCAGTTTCTCAACCGCCTGCGCCGGACAGATCAGCCCGCCGGTGCAGCGCCGCGCCGAATCCCCCTCGTCCCGGATGGCGGGTGAGCCACATTCCGGACAGACGGTCGGAAAGCCATAGGGCTGCGCGCCATCCGGGCGCTTGGCCAGATCGACATCCGCCACCTTGGGGATGACGTCACCGGCACGATAGATCTCGACCCAGTCGCCGACGCGGATATCCTTGCCGCCGCGAATGTCCTGACCATCTGCCCCGCGTCCGGCGATATAATCCTCATTGTGCAGGGTCGCGTTCGAGACGACCACCCCGCCCACCGTCACCGGATGCAGCCGCGCCACCGGACTAAGCGCACCGGTGCGCCCGACCTGAATGTCGATGGCTTCAAGCCGGGTCCAGGCGCGTTCGGCCGGAAACTTGTGCGCCAGCGCCCAACGCGGTGTCGTCGAGCGCATGCCGAGGCGCGCCTGATAGGCCAGATCGTTGACCTTGTAGACCACGCCGTCGATGTCATAGCCCAGCGTCGCGCGCATCTGCTCGATCTGCTCCCAGACCGCGATCATCTCGTCAGCCGAGATGCAAAGCCGCGTCAGCGGATTGGTCTGAAAGCCAAGACCCTGCATCCGCGCCACCGCGCCAAATTGCGTGGGCGCAAGGCTTTCGCTGACCTCGCCCCAGGCATAGGCAAAAAAGCGCAAGGGCCGCGATGCCGTCACCGCAGGATCAAGCTGGCGCAACGAGCCCGCCGCCGCATTGCGCGGGTTGGCAAAGACCCGGCCGGTCTCCGACTGATTCAGCGCCTCGAAATCGGCATGCGACATGTAGCATTCCCCGCGAATCTCCAGCACCTCGGGGACATTATCGCCCAAGAGCCTTTGGGGAATATCCGCGATGGTGCGGGCATTTGCGGTCACGTTCTCGCCCACCGCGCCGTCGCCACGGGTCGAGGCCAGAACCAGGTCGCCGCCCTCGTAGCGCAGGGCCAGCGACAGTCCATCGATCTTTGGTTCGGCGGTGAAATCAAGCGGCGCATCCGCCGCAAGGTTCAGGAATGAGCGCACGCGCTGAACGAA